>JAHJLU010000576.1 GCA_018821745.1 Myxococcota bacterium
GGAAGGGCAGAACCCTGACCCCAAATATGGAAAAGACATTTTTGCCCAGGCCTTTATTGACAGGAAGCAGGCCTACGTGGGTCAGCCAGTGGTCGTAACGTGGTACGCCTATACCTTCTCCAGACTTTCCGAGACCCCTGTCTCCCAGTTGCCCGATGCTCCGGGCTTTTTCAACAAGACACTGCTTGATAAAGCTCGCTTTATCGGTCGTGTCAATGTGGGCAGCGCAGTGATGCTCCAATATTTACTATATCGGCGTGTCTACTGGCCCCAGAGAAACGGCGAGCTGGTCATCGGTGCACGATCGATCCAGCTGTCCACAAGAGACTCCATTTTTTCCGGAAAACAATATGTTCGTTCGACAGCTCCCATTAAAATCAAAGTGTTGCCCCTTCCCACAAAGGGGCGCCCGAAGGATTTTTTCGATGACAACGTGGGCCGCTTTTCGTTCAAGAGTGACCTCTCCGCCACGTCGCTGAAAACCAATGAAGCCATCGATGTGACCTTCACCATCAAGGGAGAAGGACTCATCTCAGCTGTTAAAATGGGCAAACTCCCGGCCCTTGACTGGGCCAGACTTGAACCCAATGGCATGCCCGTTGTCAAGGAGCGCATTTCCGGACAGAAACGGGTCAGCGGTGAGAGCCAGAATCGGTACATTCTCATTCCCCTCAAACCGGGAAAGCACACCTTCCCGGCGGTGGAATTCGCATACTTTGATCCCCAATCCGCGAAGTACCGTGTCGCCAGGACGAAAGCCGTCACCTTCAGTGTGGCCCCTTCTGGCAAGGCATACAATCCCATGATCTCCGCCTCGGGGCCAACGGCGACAGCCAAGGATAACGTCCTGGCCCCCAAAATCAAACCCCTCCATGTTCAGACCATTCGTGGCTCCTCCCTGCGGGCCTCTTTTACTGGCGGCGCGCTGTTCTGGATTCT
Organism: Myxococcota bacterium; assembly: GCA_018821745.1. Lineage (GTDB taxonomy): Bacteria > Myxococcota_A > Polyangia > HGW-17 > HGW-17 > SZUA-580. The sequence goes on from JAHJLU010000576.1 coordinate 940, forward strand.
CCTGCTGGTTCCACCCCTTGGCTGGGCTCTCCTGGGGATTGGCCTGTTGTTCCACCGCAGGCGGCGCGGGGACGTGGCGGGGAAAAAACGGAGGGAACTGCGGTACCGAAGGCGGGAGAGCTTCAAGAAGGCACATCAGTATTTGAAATCTTCTTCATCGCCCGATTATTATGGTGAGCTCTCCAAAATCATCACCGACGCTGTCTCTCACCGAATCGGCCGGAGCGCACATGGGCTTACAACCGAAGAGTTGGCAGAGGCGCTGCGCCGCAGCCAGGCCAGTCAGGATTGCATCGACTTAGTACTGGAAACGCTGGAGTCCTTTGATTTTGCACGATACGCTCCCGCCGCATCATCCGACACACGTGCGATGGAGACAGCTCTGAGCAGCACCAAATCGCTGCTGTCCCGTATCGACCGACTTGAGTTGATGGAGGTGCAGTCATGAGTCACGTTCTCTTTGCGATACTCATGGCCACGACGGCCCCCGCGAAGCCACTGCCCACCGCAGGCAATGTCCCCGCGCCCGTTGCTCCCGTGGGAATCGCTGCCCCTGTCGCCCTGGATGTGCGACAAATGTCCGACGCTGATCTTTTCCGCAAGGGAGTCACCACATACTCTCAAGCGAAGAGCATCGGTGATTACCAACGCGCAGCCCTGTTCTTCACGACGCTGGCCGAGCGCGGTATCAAGCATGAAGAACTCTATTACAACCTTGGTAACTCCTATTACATGGCGGGTCAGTTCGGATATGCGGTTTTCAATTTCGAGCGTGCCCTCAAGCTGTACCCTGGACACACCAACGCCCGATACAATCTCAACCTGGCACGAAAGGTCATCCAGACGCGGTTCAAGGACTCGGTAGTGAGTTTCGGGGAAGATCCTCTGTGGATAAAAATCGTCACATGGCTTCACCTGAACACCTTGTTGATCTTCTTCTTTGCCTTCTGGGTCTTGCTTTTTAGCCTGCTCATGAGCCTCCTCTTCCTCCGCCGCGGGCTCATCCGGATCGCCGCGGTAACCTCGGCAGTCATCATTGGCGTCATTGCCGGCTCTTTTGGCCTGATCCTCTCGGGCAGAACCTACTACGACAACGCTTTTCAGTACGGGATCGTCCTCAATGACGAGATCAAGGTCAGGGTCGCTCCACAGACAGCAGCCAACACATCCTTCACTCTTCACGCCGGGCTCAGGGTACGGCTGGGCTCTGAAGAAAGCGCATGGATAAAAATTTCACTCCCCAACGGAATGGAGGGTTGGGTGGAAAAGGTGCAGGTTGGAAGGTTCTGAGACCCGAATAGAGGGCCTGTTGTTCCCCGAACATAAGTGTACAAATATTTCAAAAAGAGGTGAGTCGAAGGGAGAATCGGATCAGACGTCCATGGACTGGATACTGGAGAGGTAGCGGGTGAGAGCCCACACTTCCTTGGCCTTGAGCCCAACAAACTGGACCCCGATACCCTCGATGGAGTCGTTGCCACGTTCAATCCACCGGACAATGGAGTCGACAGTAATGTCCTTGTCAAGATGAGGGATCGAGAAGGTCACCGTAATGATCTGCTTATTCTCGTACTCGAAATCGTCTTTTATATAAAGGCCACCAACGGAAATGTTCTGGATTCGAACTTCCCTGACAGCACTTTTGGTCTGAACTGTACCAGGGATATCCACATCGTGACGCTGGTTTACTCTGCGTGTACTCGGTTCCAAGCTCATACGACTCCTCGAAACTGGATAACAAAACTCTGTGAAAAATGACACTCAATGAGCAGGGCGGTTTTCCACTGCTTTAAACTATTGTACCCGGTCTCAGCGCTTTCGCCAAGTGTTTTGTCCTCACAGGGCGCTTAATCCTCGCCAAGGAAAGATCGTCTCACTCCAGGATCCGCACCGCGAGTTCATCCCCGGCAACCAGGAGCTCTCCCCGCGCGATGATTCTTCCATCGTGGACCAGGTTGACCTGCCCCGAAGGTGATACGCCAAGAGGAAGCACCGCTCCAGCGACAAGCGTGTCAAGCTCCTCGCCCTTCAACACCAGACGCCCTGCCTCCACAATAATATCAACCGGCATTCTCTTGCTCAATTCAGGTTTCTCCACTATTTCACCCCTTTTGCTCATTCCTTCATCAC
>JAHJLU010000577.1 GCA_018821745.1 Myxococcota bacterium
TGAGAGATTTCATGGACACCCTGCGTGGAAGCGGCGTGGACACCGGAGGCCCCCCGGCCATGGGCTCAAAAGACACCACCGCCTTCGCCAACGTTCTGGATCGCTTTCTCACCGCCCACCACCGATAAATCCAATACCTGGTCGAATCCTTGTCCTTCCCGGGAAGGATAATTATCAAAGAGTGGAATTATGTAAACTATTATTATTGCTGATTTTATTGACAATGGTGGGGTCGCGGTGTAAGTTTCGAACATAAAACAGACGAAAATTTTCTTTCGCAGACGCCCACGGGGCATTTACCGGGGTTTTCCCCAGATGAGGAGAATTATGCCAATCCTAAACAAAATTCCAGCCCACCTTGTCCCTATCCTCAACGCAGTGAGTGAAGGCAATGAAGTCCAGACACTGAAGCTCTGGAAGGAGCTCTCCTACGACGAACAGAAGAAAGCGCTTCTGGCTGTGGATTTCAACTCTCCCTGCTTCACGACCCTCATCAACACGCTCAAGAGCAGCGGTCAGGCCAAACTGGCCACTATCCTGCTCAGCTACGGCCCCAAAACGGGAGGCGGACTGGCCACAGGGATCCTGAGACCCCTCCATCCGCTCCCGCTCCCGCAGCCGTTGCCTGCCTTTGATTATAAGCTGCTGACCTGTATCTGCCGCTGCTGGCCCTGGTGGCCCTTCTACTGCTGCCGACCAAAATACCTTAAAGATCTCAAAGATGTTGATAGCACACTGAATCCCACGGGTGGCGAGATGCTGGTCCACGACGGCACCCAGTGGAAGGGGGTCATTCCCACGCTCTCAAACATGGGCAATGTGGATAACGGCCTTGCCCCGCTCACCGATGACCTTCTGGTGTTTCAGGGTGGACAGTTCATCAGTGGCAAGCTCTCTCTGAAGAAACTCACCGACGTGGACAACGGGCTCTCCCCCACGGGTGGCCAGATGCTCATCCACAACGGTACCCAGTTTACGGCCCGGGACATCAGCATCAAGGACCTGATCGATGTGGCCTCCACCATGACCCTCAATGCCGGCGATGTCCTTGTGTACGACGGCGCGGTGTTTGTGAACAGCACCCTGGAACTCAAGAACCTCAAGGATGTCAAGACCAGCATGAGCCCCTCTGCCGGCGACTTCCTGGTGTATGAGGGTGGAGAGTTTGCCAACCGCAAGCCGAAGCTCTCGGACAACAGCGATGTGGATAGCACACTCTCGGCCGTCCTTGATGATCTGCTGATACATAACGGCACCCAGTTCGCGAGCGGTAAACTCTCGCTGAAAAAGCTCACGGATGTGGACAGCTCCCTTTCTCCCGCTGTAGATGATCTGCTCATCCACAACGGCACCGGGTTTGGGACAGGCAAGCTCTCGCTGAGCAAACTCACCGACGTGGACAATGGACTGGATCCCGATGACGGTGATGTTCTCATGTACAACGGGGTCACATTTGAGACCGCGCAGATCACTTTCCAGGACCTGCCAGGCCTCGTTCTGGGGACACCGGCCGAGGGCGATGTACTCACCTATACCAGTGGATCGTGGCAGGCGGCCCCCGTCGCTGCCCCCCCAAGCTCCGGGCCCATCGCACAGACCGTCAATGAGACAATCACCAGTCCCACCGAGACATTCACGGTTACCACCCTCCCGGCGGACATCGATACGGACTGGCAGGTATTTGGTCAGGGCAACGCTGACGGCCACCCCGTAAGCGCCAACTGCCAGGTCCAGGTAGACAGGACCCTCGCGGTGCAGGTAAATACGGGTTCTTACACCCCTCCCGGTTCCGGCGCTCCACTGACACTGAGACTCACCATGTTCAAGGGGAGTGTGGTGGAACCTGCTGCAATATTAAATGAAACCATCACCAGCACGGACGAGAGCTTCAACTTTTCGGTCGCACAGGTGCCGGGCATATCGGGCTTCAACCCGGCAACCGACTCCATCATGATACAGGGTGAGGTGGTTGACGGTGCGAACAAATATGCGATTATAGCCAGCGCCACGGTCACCGCCACACCTTCACTTCAGGTAGCAGTGAGCACGGGGTCATACACACCTCCTGGTACGGGGGCTCCCCTGAACCTGAAGCTCACCATTTTTAAACCCTAGTCAATTTGCCAGCTAATGCATCAGGGGAAAGAGGGGGGGACGATGAGGTAAAAGGCGTCAACGGCTCCCCCGGGGGCTGTCTGATCGTTGAACCCGCCCTGGGATGGGCCCGTGGCGGCAATATTCCCCTCGGGAGTGACCGCAAGGTCATAAATGGAATTGTCACCGCTGTTTCCGTAGAGGCGGGTCTCCTCGAGGGTTCCGTCCAGAGTGAAGGTCATGATGAACCCATCATAACCGCCGTGGGCGGCGATCCCTTCAAGGGTGGACCCATTGGTGTAACCGCCCACATAGAGGTATCCGTTGCTTAAAACCATGGCCTGGGCGTAATCATCGTTGGCGGAGCCGTGCTGCATTGTCCACTGATGGGCTCCGTCGGGATCCAGCTTCATCACAAAAAGATCCCGTCCGCCCAGGTGCGCGTTACCATTGAGAGCACCCTCGGAGTAACCGGCCACGTAGATGGCACCCGATGCGTCGGTGACGCAGGCGTATGGTACATCATTGGCCGCACCTCCGTAGGTGTGCGCCCACACAACCGCACCGGTTGAACCATTGAGTTTGGCCACGTGGATGTCGTAACCATTGCTTGTGGTGGTCAACTCCCCGCATTCGATGATGTTGCCGCTTGGGTCACTGGTCACGGCGAAGGCAATGTCATAGCCGGCACCGCCCATTTGTGTGCTCCACAGGCGGGTCCCGGTGGCGCTGAAGCGGTGGACGACAATGTCAGAGGAGCCCGCGTTCGCAGCTGTATCGAAGTAACCGAAGGTGCTCCCGGCGAGGATGAGGTCGGTGCTGCCCGACACCGGCGCGAGATGCCAGATGTTATCGTCCGCGTGGTCGTCGGAGTCAATTTCCACGATGCTCATGTTGCTGGAGTTGGCAAGATCGTAGCGGACCAGGACACCATCTTTTCCGGTCCCTGCGCTCCCGTCTACACCCCCGGTCCCGTGTCCGGCAAAATAGCCGTGGGTGCCGGAGGTATAACCCCCACGCCCCAATTCACTGCTGGATGTGCCCATCTGGAAACTCTCCACGAGGTTGCCCAGGGCAGAGAAGCGGCTGTGAAAGAGATCGGTGCCTCCCGAGTTAGCACTGGCGATATATCCATTGGTCACTCCCGTGACGAAGACCTCACCCGATGCCGGGACAGAAATCCTCCATCCCGTATCATTTGCGGCGGAGCCCCAGAAGACGGTGGTGTGGCAGGATGCGTAGCTCACGACACAGCCGGTGCAGGTGGGGGTGCCGTGTAACAGTCCCACGTCGGCGCATGTTGCTGTTCCCAGGTCGGTTCCGTCGCACTGCTCCGTCGACTCGATGGTGTTGTTGCCGCAGAAACTGCACCCTGAGGTATCAAAGTCGCAGGCTCCGTCACAGGAGAGGGTGCCCGTGGAGGAGGAGTCACCGGTGGCCGAGGCACAGGTGGCGGTTCCCAGGTTTGTGCCGTCGCAGCTCTCTCCGAAGGTGTCGTGGAGGATGCCGTCACCACAATGGCCGCACCCCGTGAGGACGAACTGGCACTCCTCATCGCAGGCGAGCCCCTCACCATAGTAGACGTCGTCCTGGGAAAGAGATGCGCAGGAGGCGTTGCCCAGGGAGTTGGTGTCGCACTCCTCGCCGTAGGCGCTCTGGATGTTTCCGTCTCCGCAGAAACCCTCGGTGATGCAGTCACCCTCGAGGAATTTGCAGTTCTCGTCGCAGGTGAGCTGGCCCCCGTAGTACCCCAGGCTCACGCAGCTCTGTTCATTGAGATTTTCGCCCTCGCACTGCTCGCCGGCCCCTTCGGAAATCTCTCCGTCACCGCACCGGGCGACGCACAATGAACGGTCAAAGGTGCA
>JAHJLU010000578.1 GCA_018821745.1 Myxococcota bacterium
AGTCCCACATCGAGACCGCCTCTGATCCTTTCTTCGTGAGCAACTACGCGGGCCAGACCTTTTATCAGTTGAGTCACAAGACCAAATATGAGCTGCGCCTTTATCTGCCGCAGAAAGAGGGTGCCTCACTGGCTGCCGCCTCTTTCAACTGGCACCAGACCTTTTTCGGGTCCAAATTCCATATTCAGGCCAATGGCGAAGATGCTGGCACCGGCTGTGTCGCCTTTGGTGTTGAACGCTGGATCTATGCCTTTGTCTCCCAATATGGACTCAATATTGCCAACTGGCCCCCTTATCTCCTTGAAAACTGGTAATTATCTGTGGTAGTCGGAGTCGTCTTCGGTCCAGATGCGGACCGTGGCGTCGATCTTGTCCTTGATTGCCAGTCCTCTGGTGACTGCATGCATCACCTTGGGATAGGAGAGCACTTTCATGACCCGCGGGTCATTGACCACTTGCAGCGCCGCCATAAGAAACCGTGATTTAATTTGAGCGATGTCCAAATCGAGCATAGCGAATAACCTCCGATAGGGTACTTTAGAGAAGAATCACTGCTTGTCAAGCTCCCTTGGGTCTCTGGCGCTAATAATGCCATCAGATATTCATTCTGTTTATTTGGACAAATTGTATGAGGGTGGAAATAAATGGTATGCTCCCATGGTTTTAAAGTCTGAACAGGGCACCCTCTGTTCGGGATGAAATGCTCACTCCACCTTAATCGGGAGGTTACCGTGTTTGGATGGAAAAAGGATAAATCAGACGAGTTTATGAAGCTGGCAGCGCCGGTCATGGACTCCCTGTACGGGACCGCGCTCAAGCTCACCAGAGAAGAGGAAGCGGCAAGAGATCTCGTTCAGGATGCCTATCTCAAGGCTTTTAAATACTTCGATACTTTTGAACGTGGCACCAACTTCAAGGCGTGGCTGTTTCGCATCATGACCCGTCTGTTCTACGATGCTTATCGTGCAAAAAGGCGCAGGGATTCGACCTTCATGCCCCTCGAAGAGGAGCGTGCGCCGGGGAACATCAAAGACGCCACGGCGGGAGAGCGGTTGCTTCTCTCCAAAGAACTGGAGGCGGCGCTCAATGAACTGCCACCGGACTTCAAACTGCCACTGGTGCTCTGTGATATTCAGGAGTTCAGTTATCAGGAAATAGCCGAGGTGATGGATGTACCCATCGGTACCGTTATGAGTCGCCTCTACAGGGCACGAAAGAGGCTCCGCGAGATCATTGTTTCACAGGATCAGATCCGCAAACCGGGAAAGTCATATAAGGGAGGGGTAGTTATCCCCCTCTAGGAGATCGATATGGACTGCAGAGAAACCGAAAAACTATTGTCCCTTTATCTCGATGGAGAGTTCTCCGATACCGAGAAAATCGAAATCGATGAACACCTGAGCGGGTGTCAGCGCTGTCAGATTATTCTGGACGAGGAGCGGGAGTTGAAAAAGGCCATCCGCTCCATAAGGCTCCAGCGGACGCCTGTGGATCTGCGGGAGTCCATCGAACGATCCATCTCGGGTGAGCGCCGTGTCATTGCCTTCCACAATGTGCTCAAGCTCGCGGGGGGGTTCGGACTGGTGGCTCTGGCGGTGGTATCGACCGCCTTCATCACGCACTCCATGACCGGCAAAAGAACAGCGACGCCGGAGCTGTGTGTGGCCAGGAATGATACCCCTGCGATCAAGACCCTCGCTCCAGCGGAATCCCGGACCTACTCGCTTCACAAGAGCCCGCTGGTTCCCGTGGCACTCAATAAGGATTTTGCTACGGGTGCCCAGGGCGCAGGCGTTGCATTGAAGATGAAGACCGGTATGCGAACCAGTCGTAACACCCACAGGGTGCGGCTCTCCCCGCGGATGGTGGAGAACCTGGTTGCGGACTATCTGCGACCCCTCCCTGTGGAATTCAAGGACAAGGATCCGGGCTCTGCGGCGCAGTGGTACGGTGGAAAAACGGGGCTCTACGCACCCCCTCCCAAATTCATCAACCACGGCGGACGCATGGTTGGTGGTCGCATGAGCCGCTTCAACGGCGGTGACGCAGTCCAACTGATTTACAGCATCAAGGGAAAGCGGGTCACGCTCTTCATGTTCAATCCTAAAATGATGCCCGGTATCACCCACGTGAAAGGTGCCGCCGCGCTGACCGCCCGTGACGCTTCGGACATCATCATGAGCACCCCCGGAGGCCGTGTGGTCGCACTCTTTGCCCACAAGGGCATCGGATACTCCGTCATCTCCGACCAGGATGAGAAGACCATGTTCGCTCTTGTTCAGAGCATCGTCCGGCAATAGGGCAGGGCCCTGCATCCTGGACCCCGCCACCCCCGGCCCCTTGCTCCCGCTTCACTCCCCCACTTCCTCCCGGAAACTGTGAAAATTACAACAAATGGGTATTTTTTTCATCTGGTGACCTTGACTCATGGGGTCCGGTGGTTAACTTGCTGACAGAGACGGACATCACTCTGGTTCTGTCATTATTGTTTAATGTTATTATAGAGTTGAGTAGCAACTCTGGCGAACGCATCTGGAGGTTGAAAATGGGTAAAATCATCGGCATCGACTTGGGAACCACCAACTCCTGTGTTTCTATCATGGAAGGAAAGGAACCGCGGGTTATCCCCAACTCGGAAGGTAACCGCACGACGCCGTCGGTCGTCGCCTTTGACAACAAAGGTGAGGTACTGGTGGGAAAGATCGCCAAAAATCAGGCCATTACCAACCCAGAGAATACCATTTATTCGATTAAGCGGTTCATGGGTCTGCGTTTTTCTGAAGCCGGCGGTGAGATCAAAAAAGTCGCATACAAGGTCAACGGAACGGCAAACGATGATTGCCGCATCGTGGCCCAGGGAAAAGAGTACGCCTCACCCGAGATATCCGCCCGTGTGCTCATGAAGCTCAAAACGGCCGCCGAAGAGTATCTTGGCGAGAGCGTGACGGACGCTGTCATTACAGTCCCTGCCTATTTCAACGACTCCCAGCGGCAGGCTACCAAAGACGCCGGGCGTATTGCGGGACTCGATGTCAAGCGTATCGTGAACGAACCCACCGCGGCAGCCCTGGCCTATGGCCTTGACAAGGGCAAGGACCAGCTGGTTGCAGTGTATGATTTCGGCGGGGGCACCTTTGATATCTCCGTCCTCGAGATCGGCGAGAATGTCGTGGAGGTTATCTCCACCAACGGTGATACCCACCTCGGTGGCGACGACATCGATCGAGTCGTGATCAACTGGCTCATCGCCGAATTCAGAAAAGACAGCGGAATCGATGTCTCCGGCGATGCCATGGTGCTGCAGCGTCTCAAGGATGCCGCAGAGAAGGCCAAAATTGAGCTCTCTTCCCGCATGGAGACGGAGATCAATCTCCCCTTCCTCACCATGGACGCTTCGGGCCCCAAACATTTTCAGATCAGCCTCATGCGCTCCAAGTTCGAGCAGTTGATCGAGGATCTGGTTAAACGGACCATCGAGCCCTGCCGCAACGCCCTCAAGGATGCCAAAAAGAACGTCGGCGACATCGACGAGGTGATCCTGGTGGGTGGTTCCACCCGAATTCCCCTTGTTCAGCAGAGCGTCAAGGAGTTCTTCCAGAAAGAGCCCAACCGCACGGTTAACCCTGATGAAGTCGTTGCCATGGGTGCCGCGATTCAGGCAGGTGTGCTCTCCGGTGATGTGAAGGATATTCTCCTCCTGGACGTCACTCCTCTGAGTCTCGGGATCGAGACCCTCGGTGGTGTGATGACGGTGCTTATTGCGAGGAATACCACCATCCCCACGAAGAAATCTGAAGTTTTCTCGACCGCCTCCGACAGTCAACCCTCTGTAGAGGTCCATGTGCTTCAGGGCGAGCGGCCCCAGGCCTCCAGCAACCGTACCCTCGGCCGGTTCAACCTGGACGGGATTCCCCCGGCGCCCCGCGGTGTTCCCCAGATCGAGGTTATCTTCGATATCGACGCCAACGGCATCCTCAATGTCTCGGCAGTGGATAAGGCGACAGAGCGCAAACAGCACATCACCATCACCGCTTCCTCCGGGCTCAATGACTCCGAGATCGATCGCATGGTACGGGATGCGGAGACGCATGCATCAGAGGATAAACGCCACAAGGAAGTCATCGAGGCCCGCAATAAACTGGACAGCCTTGTCTACAGCCTTGAAAAACTCATGAAAGACAACGCTGACAAGCTCCCTGCGGATAAGAAAGGGCCTGTGGAAGAAGAGATCAAGAAAGCCAAAGAAGTGGTGGCCACCGATGACCTCGAAAAACTGACCGCCGCCTTTGAACGCCTCAACACTGCCGCTCAGGAGATGTCCAAATCCATGTATGAAAATGCGGGTGCTCCGCCCACGGGCGGCGCTGATCCTGGACAGGGAGAGAAAAAAGCAGGCGGAGACGACGTCATCGACGCCGAATTTGAAGACGCCTGAGAACCCTCTTCCGCCAGATAACGGGCGGCCAAAAAAACACCCTTCTTCCAAGAAAATAGATCGTCACGGGGATTATCATGCTATATAATACCGAAGCAGCGCACTGTTTCAGGTTTCATTGCAGGCAATCCTTTGATTTACCGTGAATTGTCGGCAATACATTCCCGGAGGTCACCATGAGACTGAGAACCCTAGCCCCCCTTCTTGTCACGCTTTTCCTTGTCCTTTCCTGCGACGACAGCTCGAGCAACAACAGTTGGAACAACGGAAACAACGTCAATAATGTGG
>JAHJLU010000579.1 GCA_018821745.1 Myxococcota bacterium
CGAAGATGATCTTCTGATCCACGGGCAGGGAGTTCACGATCTGCTGTGCGTTGGCGCTGGTGCAGCAGTAATCCGACTCAGCTTTCGTTTCGGCCGTGGAGTTTACATAGGTGATGACTACAGCATCCGGGTGTTTATTCTTCAAGGCTCTGAGACTGTGGGGTTCCACCATGTCTGCCATGGGACAGCCCGCATGTTTTACGGGGAGGAGGACTCTCTTGTGGGGCGAGAGGATCTTGGCCGTCTCGGCCATGAAATGGACCCCGCAAAAGACAATGACCTCGCTGCTGGTGGCTGCGGCCTCCCGGGAGAGCCCCAGGGAGTCGCCCAGAATATCTCCTGCCCGCTGCACCTCTTCGAGCTGGTAGTTGTGGACCAAAATAACGGCGTTCCGCTCTTTTTTCAGTCGGGAAATTTCATCAATCAGTTCTGCCTGCGTACTCAGAGGACCGGCGAGTTCCATACCTGTCTCCTTCGATGGAAGTGGGTGTCGAGCAATCAGAAAATTTTGTAATCTGCCCTCGCTGTGAAAGCAACCCAATAATCACTGGGGTCCGCGATCAGCGGGCAGATAGTGTTCCGCTGTGAGTTTCACCACGTCTGGATTCTCACCGCAGACGGGACAGTGGGGATTTTTGTTGAAGGCGACCTCGTGGAAGTTCATGAGCAATAAATCCCCGAGGAGGAGTCTCCCCCCGAGGATGCTCCCCGCGCCGGTGATGAATTTTATCACCTCCACGGCCTCCATGGCACCCATGGCGCCTGCGGCAGCACCCAGGATGCCCACCTCGGGGTCGCTCCTGCGCCCAGGTATCTCGGGCATAAGACACCGAAGGCAGGGCCCTTGTGGCGTGCGGGTGAATATTTGTCCCCCCCACCCGAGGACGCCGCAGTGCACGAAGGGCTTTGAAGCGAGGACACAGGCGTCGTTGATCAGAAACTTGGCCTCGAAGGAGTCCACACAGTCTACCACCATGTCATACTCACCAATTACCTCGAGGGCGTTTTCCGGTGTAAGGAGGTGGTCATGGGTTCTGATGGTGATGCTGCTGTTGAGCCGTTTTGCAGAAAGGGCTGCGGAGTGTGCCTTTTTCGTTCCCAGGGTATCTTCTCCGTGGAGGATCTGTCGATTGAGGTTTGAGGGCTCCACCACGTCAGCGTCCATGATGCCCAGCGTCCCTATCCCCGCTGCGGCCAGATAGTAAATCACGGGGGATCCGAGACCGCCGGCGCCGACAACCAGGACCCGCGCTTGCCCGAGGAGCTGCTGTCCCTTGGGACCAAGATCCTTCAGGGCGAGATTTCGCTCGTAGCGGTCCGTGAGATGTTCCATGAGGACTCCAAAAAAAATCCATAGTGGATTGTTTGGGTTGACAAACAACCCCGATTGGGGCAATTCTACTATTAGTCTATAGCATTGTAGACTATTCATGTAAAGGAGCAAAAATGAAGATTTCCACGAAGGTCCGATACGCCACACGAGCCATGCTGGAGCTCGCTCTTTTGGGTGGACAGTCACCGGTCCTCATTGAGACCATAGCAAAAAACCAGGATCTCTCGAAAAAATATCTGGAGACGTTGCTCAATGTTCTGAAAAACAACGGCATGGTGAAGAGTGTCCGGGGCAAGGGTGGGGGTTATCGGCTCAATGTTGACCCCGAAGAGGTCACGGTTCGGGATATCTATGTGGCCATAGAGGGTACCCACGCCGTGGTGGAGTGTATAGGGGGCGAGGACCACTGCATGCGCTCCGATATCTGTGCGACCCAGGAGCTGTGGAACGAGATCACCGATTCCCTGCTGGATATTCTGGAGCGGCACACCCTGGCTGACCTGGTCAGGCGGACCCAGGAGAAGCAGCGGCATTTCCATTTTATGTATTATATTTAAAGGAATAAGATTATGAAAAAAACCGAACGAATTGCCAACAGCATTACGGAACTTGTGGGGCACACTCCCCTGGTCCGCCTCTCCCGCATGGAGAAGGACCTCAAAGCTGAGGTGCTCGTGAAACTGGAATCCTTCAATCCCCTCTCCAGCGTGAAGGACCGCATCGCCTGGTCCATGATCACCCGGGCCGAAGAAGAGGGTATCCTCAAGCCAGGTGACACCATTGTGGAGCCAACCAGCGGAAACACGGGGATTGGGCTGGCGTTCATCGCTGCGGCCAAGGGATACTCCCTGATTATCACCATGCCCGACACCATGAGCGTTGAGCGGCGGAATCTCCTTAAGGCGCTGGGGGCTCAACTGATTCTCACCCCGGGCTCTCTGGGCATGAAGGGTTCCATCAACAAAGCGGAAGAGCTGGCAGCGGGCAAGGGGTTTGTCATGCTCGGTCAGTTCACCAATCCCAATAACCCGAGGATCCACCGGGAGACCACCGCCATGGAGATATGGGAGGATTGCGGGGAGAAGATTGATATCTTTGTCGCAGGTGTGGGTACCGGCGGGACCATCACGGGTGTGGGTAGTCGGCTCAAGGAGTTGAACCCCGATCTTCAGGTGGTGGCCGTGGAGCCCCTGCGCAGCGCGGTCATTTCGGGTAAAGGTCCCGGTCCCCATCAGATTCAGGGCATCGGAGCGGGGTTCATCCCTGCGGTATTTGATACCAGTGTGGTGGACCGTGTTGTGATGGTGGAAGATGGTGACGCCTTCGAGGCGGCGAGAAAACTGGCCCGAACCGAGGGTATCCTGTGTGGCATCTCCTCGGGGGCTGCCCTTGTCGCTGCCCTGAACATCGCCAAAGAGCCAGAAAGTGCCCATAAGCGCGTGGTGGTAATTCTGCCCGACTCCGGGGAACGGTATCTTTCCACAGTATTGTTTGAAACCCCTTGAAAATATAGAATTTTTCTTTCAATGGTGTGATGGTGGTTCGAGAGTGGACCCGCCGCAGCAGGCCCTTCCTGTGACTCTTCCATATTTCCCACGTCTGTTCATAATAAAAAATCACTCCAAGTTTTGCAATACATCTTTTACTCTTTTTCACCGGCGGTTAACACAGGGAGAAAAGGGGGGGATTTAGGTCCATTTTTTATTCTTTTGACTTGGGTAAATTCTGTGATATAGCAAACTCAGGAATTCCCATGAAACAGTTATTTTATTTATATTTTTTCGCATTTTTGTTTCTGGTCCCCGGTTGCCTGATCGACTCGAGAAACTTCCGGGAAGACGATACACAGACCCGCACCTGCGTCAACGATGACGGGTGCAGTTTTTCGGAATTCTGCGACACAGGCATCTGTGCGGTTGCTCCCGGTTGCCTCTCCTGCACCACCCTCCCCCACGCCCAGCCTGTCTGTTTCCATGGGCTGTGCATGGTGCAGACCTGTCAGGACGGGTATTTCAACGCCAACGGCCTCTACCTCGACGGCTGTGAACTCTCCTGTACTCCCACCCAGGGTGGCGTGGAAGTGTGTGATGGGATAGACAATGACTGCGACGGTGTCGCCGATGAAGACTTCAACCTGGGCAATGACCCCCTTCACTGCGGCAGCTGCGACATTTCCTGTGATGTCCCCCCCAACGGAGCGCCGCTGTGTTCTCAGGGGAACTGTTATTTTATTTGCCTCGAGGGATTTTACGATATCGACGGTGACGCCCAGAACGGCTGTGAGTCCACCGTGTGTGAACCAACCCACGGGGGTGTGGAGATTTGTGATTTGCGCGACAACAACTGTGACGGACAGGTGGACGAGGGGATAGACAAGACCACCACCCAGAGCTGCGGTCCTCTTTGCGAGACATGTTCCTTTGATCATGCCCAGAGCCTGTGTCTCGAGGGCGTTTGCACCATGGGCCTGTGTGATTCCCAGTGTCAGGATCTCAACGGGCTGGCTTCCGATGGATGCGAGTACTGTTGTACGCCCACGGCGGGGGGTGTTGAGATCTGTGACGGGTTGGACAACGACTGTAACGGGCTGGTGGATGAGGGTCTCACTTGCATCTGCCCCCCGGAAATGGTCAATGTGGAGTCGACCTATTGCATGGATATCTACGAAGCCTCACGGCCGGATGCCACGCTCTGGTCCCAGGGGACCGACTCCTCAACACCCCTCTCCCGTCCCGACGTCATGCCCTGGCTCAATGTCTCCCTCCAGGACGCTGTAGATGCCTGCAGCCGTGCGGGAAAGCGTCTTTGCACTGCCACGGAGTGGGAGGTGGCCTGTAAAGGTCCCACCAACACGGTTTACAGTTACGGTGATGACTATGATACCCAGATCTGTAACGGTATCGATACCTTCTGCCGGTGTGAAGAAGGGACCTCCTGCGAGGGAGTGGATCCATGCCCCTATGCGCACTGCTACAACACCTGCGGGGCTGATTTCGGTCCACAGCCGACGGGGTCTTTCCCATCCTGCGAGGGAGCCTACGGGGCTATTGATATTACAGGGAATGCGTGGGAGCGCGTGCAGGGAGGAACCGCCAGGGGTGGGGCTTACAACTGCCTTGACTCCGAGAGCCTCCATAAATGCTCCTATATCGCCGATTGGGGCACGTCCGCCCGCAGCAACTTCGGATTCCGTTGCTGCTGCAGCGGCAGTGACTGCCCCCAATGAAAAGAAAAGGTGAGACCATGTCCGTGAATGAGCGGCGTTTTCCTTTCAGGGAGCTGGCCCTGAGCTGGGTCTGGGCCCTTCTTATTTTCCTCTTCAGTGCATCGGTGGCGCTGGCTTTTAATTCCCTTCGCAGCAACGGTTTGCCGCTTTTTCGAAGAGCTCCCTTTGATCTCTATACCGACTGTCCCGAGCTCTCCGGGGAGCTCCCCGTCATCAGCGTGGCCAAGCTGCCGGTGGGAGCGAGCAAGGTAGTCTACATGGACGCACGCATGGCCCTGCCCCATATTATGGAGCGAATCCCCGGTGCCCTCTTTATGCCCATGTATCCCATTGATCTCCCGGATTTTTCTCCCTTAAAAACTCTCCCGAAGGGGACCTGGATTGTTGTGTACGGCTCCGATAAACTCTCGAGCAACAAACGACTCGTGACCGCCCTCATGGGGCAGACGGTCCGGGGTGTCTACCTGCTGGAGGGGGGACTCGGGGCGTGGAAGGCCGCCGGGCGTCCCACAGTGAAAACCAGGATTCCCATGGCAAAAGTGGCTGACATCCACCCCGGGGAGGTTCTCTTTGTGGACGCCAGGGACGAGGATGCTGCGCTCAGGGAACAGATCTCCGGTGCCCTGAATGTTCCCTTTGACACCACCCTGCCTCCCGAGGCAAAAACCCTTGAAAAACTGAAGCTAAGTGCCCTCCAAATTATTGTGTATGATGGTGGGGAGTCCAAAAATGGATCACCCTCTCTGGCCCTGGGAGTCGCCGCGGACCTCATGGCTCGCGGTTGCGCCAAGGTTGCTGTTATGGAGGGGGGCGTGATCGCCTGGAAGGCCGCGGGAAAAACACTTGTGCCCGGCAAAGGGGGTGACCAATGAAGCCAGAATCCTTTATCTGCCGCTTCTGGAACCACTGGAGCCATCCGGTTGTGGGGCTTCACTTTCGGCTGGTGGTGGGAATAGTGTTTGTTCTGGCGGCCATCCCAAAAATAGTTGATCCGTCATCATTTGCATGGTCCATTGCCCTCTACCAGATGCTCCACTACCGCCATGTGCATCTCCTGGCAGTGATTCTCCCCTGGGTGGAACTTGTTGCGGGAGTTTTTCTTATTTTGGGTTTTCGGACCCGGGGCTCCGCCGTTGTGGTGTGTGGCATGCTGGTTATGTTCATTGTGGCCATCGCTTTTGCGATAATCAATAAAATCGAAATGTCCGGCTGCGGCTGTTTCTCCCAGGAGGGAGCGAAAGCCCTGGAGGCACATCGCAGTGAAATGGGGACATCCCTGCTCTTTCGTGACCTGGCCATGCTTGTTATGACCGGGTATGTGTGGCTCTTTGACACGGGCAGACTGGGGCTCGACGGGGTCATAAAAAGGTTAAGAAAATGAAAAAATTATGTTTTGTTATTATTGTCTGGTTCATGGTTCTTCCCGGCTTTGCCCGGGGAAACATTCCCTGGGGCAGGGTCATGGGAGCCGACACCTCCTCATTGTCGGCGGCCGACAAGAAAAAAGCCGCCTCCCTCATGGGGGAGATCAACTCCTACTATGGCTGCTCCGACTCCGTGGCGAAGTGTCTCAAGACAGCTCCGGGCTGTCTCACCGCCCGGCACATTGCGGGACATATTGTTCGCATGGTGCAAAAGGGGCGCTCAGAAAAGGAGATCAAACGGGCGGTCATGCTCCGTGCCAAGTCCGCCCACCCTTTCAAGAAGCACAAAATAAAACCCAACAAGGCACAGTGCATCGGTGATCCTGACAAGGCGGCCCTGGTCATTTATGGCTATTCCGACTTCCAGTGTCCTTTTTGCACCATCGTCCTCCCTCGCCTGGAGGCCATGGTGAAGAAGCGGAGCAACGTAGCCCTGTGTTTCAAAAATTTCCCTACCCTGGCCCATGGCAGCGAGACCGTTGTCGCCTCCATCGCCGCCGTGGCCGCGTCCATGCAGGGAAAATTCTGGGCCTATCACAACATCCTGTACAAGAACCGGAAGAACCAGTCCCGCAGTGAACTCATTGAGTACGCCAAAAAAATTGGCCTCGATATGGAACGCTTTAAAAAGGACTTCTCCTCCCGCAAGGCAAAGAAGATAGTGGCCCGGGAGAAGCAGGAGGGGCTCTCAATGAAGGTGAAGGGCACCCCCACGCTGTTTTTCAATGGAAAAATGTACTTTGGAAGAAAGGACGCAGCCCTGTTGTCCGACCGCATGGACGAGGAGCTGTTTTTGAGCCGCGGAAAAAAATAAAACATGCATATCATTATATTTTTAGCGCTCACGCTGTCGGCCTCCCCCCCGTCGGACAAGAGAGCCCGGTCCCGTGTGGCCCAGTCCCGTGGGCAGATCGCCTTTCGGTCGGGTGACCTGAAGAAGGCGCTGGAGCATTTCAGCCGGGCCACCACTCTGGACAGCGCATACGGTGAGCCATGGTACTGGCTGGGAGTTACCTGCGAGCGGCTGGGAAGACTCAAGCAGGCCGAGAAGGCCCTGCTCACGGCAGTGGAGCTGGGCGAACCGCAGGTGGCTCTGCTGAAGCTGCTGGGAAGTATCCAGGTGCGGCTGAAAAAATTTTCCTGGGCCATGCGCACCCTCTCGGGGGCGAGGGAGCTGTCACCGAAGGACCACGAGGTGGCCGTTCTGTTGGCATATTGCCTTGTTTTTACAGAGGAATACGACGACGCGGCCAAGCTCCTGAGGGAGGTCCTTGCCCGCGGGAGCCGGGCAACAAAGGAGCGGGCCCGGGTGCTGCTGGGGATCCTTCACTACCGCATGAAGAAGCTGGCCCGCGCCCGCATGGTGCTCTCAAGGGGTGAGGAGTTTTCCTCTCTGAAGAGCCGTATCCTCTCCCTCATTGTGAAAAAAGAGTTGGGGATCAAGCGAGGTATTGGGGGCACCCTCTCCTTCTCCCTGGGATTTGATTCCAACCCCGCGCTCAACGCCGATCCCGACCGCTCCCTCATCACCACGGGAGACGGTGGGCTGGTCTCCACGCTGTCGGCCTATATGTGGATGCATCCCACGGACGCGCTGGCCACCGAGCTCTCGGTGGTCCGCACCTTCTACGCGGCACCCTGGGACCAGAAGACCCATGACAGGATCGCCTCCTTCAATATGACACTCCTGGAGGCGGGGGCTTTTTACCGGTATCGCTACCTCTCCGACCGGGGTCAGCACCGCCGCCTTGAAGCGGGCTACATCTTCTCGCTCACGGCGCTCGACGGGGGAGAAGGGATCCCCTCGGAACCCGACCCCTTTCTTTTTTCCGAGAAGCACAGCCTGTTGCTCTCTTACCACCGGGCCCCCCAC
>JAHJLU010000049.1 GCA_018821745.1 Myxococcota bacterium
GAATCTCGTCACCCTGGATTCTCGCGCTGAGCAGTGGCTGTGGAAAACATCCGCGGGTCTGCGCCGCTTTGGGACCACTCACGTGGGGCTTGTCCAGTCCGTCTCTTTTGCCCCCGGTGGTTCCTCCGATTACCTCTCCACGGGCTGGGATCGCACGCTGCGGTACTGGTCCGCCTCGAAGAAGCGCTCTGAGGTTGTGGCCACCTTCGGTTCCACGGTGTGGAACGCCGACTGGTCCCCCGACGGAAAATATTTTGCCGCGGGATCCAACAACGGCGCCGTGCGAATCTTTGCCGCCGATACCAGGCGTGAGGTGGCCTCGCTGCCCAAGATCCACTCCATTTTTTCCACGGTCTTTTTCTCCGGTGACTCCCGGCGGCTGTTTGTTATGGGAGTCCCCATGCTCTACGAATACTCCATTCCCGGGTTCAGGCTCCTGTCACAGAGGCCCATGGGGGTGAGCAACAACAATGGTGGCGCTACAGCCCAGAGCAGGACCCATGTGTTCTCCCTCACCCCAAGGGGACCCGAGCTCATTGACCTCTCCACGGGAAAAACACTGCCCCTTCACCTGAAGGCCCCCAAGGGGGTGAAATTCATCTCCTGCGCGGCCTTGCGTGGCAATACGCTCTATTGCCAGGACCGGGCGCTGGCGCTCTATGTATACCGCTATCCATCCCTTGAGCCCATTGCAACGCTTGCGGGGCACACGGATTTCATCGCCTCGGCCAGGCTCCATCCCAAGGGTGAGTGGTTTCTCTCCTCCGCCGATGATCGCACGCTTCGGGTCTGGGACCTTAAATCGGGCCGCCCCCTGCTCATCTTTACGGACATGGGATCCCAGTTTTTGCAGGTCACCGAAGATGGCAGGCATCTCTATTTTTCCGATCCGATCCAGGTCACGGGCATTCCCCTGGACCTGTCACTGCAGCAGATGGATCCCGGGGTTCTCCTTGAAAAGACGCAGAAGATGGCCGGCCTGTGCCTCGACGGTGTCCACCTGAAGCCCGCCTCCCTGTGCTCCCCTAAAAAATCCCCCTGATTGGACGCCCGGGTACCGTAGGATCTCATCAGTCCACTCTGAATCACGGTTATCTGATTATTTTTTATCACCGGGGCGGGAATGTTCTTTGCCCTTTTTTGGGGGCTTTCTTGTGCGTAAAACTCTGGAGGACATGGAAATGACTGCCCCGAGCAGCGCCATGGGGATAGCCAGGACCAGTAGAATAACAAGGACCCAGATCCCGTCGTCACTGCCACCAAAGCTCACGACCACATACCCGAGCAGGAGGGTCACCAATACATCCGTTACAAGTGCCAGGATGGCACCCCACAGAATAAACAACGCGATCCTGCGACGTGTTTTGGGGGTGATTACACGGATCCACCTGGTCGCCAGCAGGGTCAACATCATAATGATCCCCACCAACAGGGTTATTACAGGTGTTAAGAGGAGGAGGCTCTCCCCCGGCCCCGGGGGCCCCCAGCCCATCTGGTTGGCCAGGGCCTGTGAAGGGGCGAGGACAAAGATCGAAAATACTGCCACCAAGATACCCACCCTTGGCCGGATTCCCCTGGTTTCCCACTGCTTGCCCTCAAGACCTTGGTCCATGATTGTTCCTTCCCGATACCCACTGTATACCACCACTCGGGCGCTGCGGGCAACAACTAAGGGACGGCGACCGGGGGCTCTGTGTCTGCGGTTGTGGCACCGGCCCGCAGGGAATCTCTGGAGGGACCGGCACGAACATCAGCGCGTGTCCAGGTGCGGGGAGAATCGGATAAACTCCCGCTTTCTTTTGTTGTTTACAGATATGAGAAAATGTTCGATGGTGAAAAACAGACCTCATCCAGAGGAGAAGGAAATCCATGGAAAATCTATTGACGTGTCTGGTGATTATCGCGCTCACCTCCTGTTCCAAAGGGGAAGAGTCCAAGGCTCCTGCCGATAAAAAGAAAAACGCCACCATGGCGCCCACCATGTCAATGGCGCCACCGAAAACCGTGAAAAAAAAGCCACCCAAAGCTCGTCCCACAGCAAGACGGCTCACCGGGAAGGGATCGCAGGTCGGGTGCGACGGGCGGGAGTGCCGGTTGATTGCCTTTACCGATGAGATTCGTGGGAAAATGACCAAAAAGATCAAAAAGGTTGTTTTCCTTGGGGGAGCCACCCAGAAGGCCCTCGACGGGCTGCAGTCCTTTCCCTGGGTGGAGCAGGTGGAGATGAAAAAGGCCGATGATATCCGTGAGTGGAAAGTCCTGGGTTCCCTGCATGGGCTCACGCTGCTCAGCCTCAACTACTACACCTCCAAAACCGTTGTGCTGGACCTCTCCTTTGCGAAGGGCACACCCTCCCTCAAGGTGCTGCGCATTTCCAATGAGGGGCGCGCCCTTATGGACCTTGCCCTGACCACCATCGCCCCGGCTGTGGCGCTCCCGGTGCAACATATCTCCCTCTACGGGTTCCGGGTGAAGAACCTCGACGTGTTAAAAGAGGCCAATCTCAAAGAGGTGTACCTCTCCGCGGGAAAGGTGTTTGATTACAAGGCGCTGGCAAATTCCAATGTGGAGAAGTTCATCTGCGGTGCCGAGCTGCCTGAGTATGCCACCATTGGAACCTTTCCCCGGGTGAAGACCCTGCGGCTGCTCCATATGAATGCCCCCACTCTTGCATTCCTGAGTGGTCTGAAGACACTACAGGAGCTGACGCTCACGACGGGGCCCAGCCAGGCTGCTGATCTTTCTCCCCTGCACACGCTTCCTCTCCTTCAAAAACTTACCCTGGAGGGGTTTTCACAGTTGAAGGACCTGAAGGGGCTGGCTGCGATGAACAAACTCAAGGAGTTGACCCTCTCACGGATACCCGTGAAATCAATCACCCCCCTGGGTAGCATGACGGGCCTCGTGAAGCTCTATCTGGAGCACCTGCCCATTGCCTCACTGAGTCCTCTGTATTCCCTGAAAAACCTGCGCCGTCTCTCTATCACCGAGAACCTTCCCCTGGCAGCCCGAGAGCGCGAGCGTTTCCACAAGCGGGCCACGGGGGTAAAGCTCATTGTCTCGGACAGGCGCTCCGTAGAGCGGAACCGCAAGCGTTACCACATTGATGTAAAAGGTGACAATGTGCGCATCACCAAGGAGGGGTTCCGCTTCATGATGGTTACCATCGGGCGCTGGGCAAAAAACCCCAAATCAAAGCCCAACGCAAAGGGTCTCCTTCTGTTCAACCCTTCCCCCACCGGGATGATGGCCGCCGCCGGGTTCAAGGCAGGCGATATCCTTGAGACAATCGCCCAAAAGCCCCTCACCCAGAAGCGCGCCCTGCGCTCGGTGCTCTTTGATCTGGGCAGTACAATCCCCATCACCTTCTGGCGCCATGGCAAAAAGCAGACGGTGATCATGGAAATCATCGCCCGCTGAGTCCCTGGGCGGCCTTTAAATGATCAGGGAATTGGGGGCTGATTCAGGCTGGCGAGCAGGTTGTTCACCGCTTTGCGGGCGATGCTTCTGGGGAGGGCGGCCCTGACTCCCCCGGACTCGATGGACATCTCTCCGGGGAGAATAAACAGGGACAGGATGCGGGCCAGCAGCCCCACCTGTATCCATGCCTCCAGTCTCACCTGGTTGTTATCGAGCTCCATGTCCACCATCATGGGGGCGACGAAGAAGCCGCTCCCCTTCTGGAGGAGCCGTGCGCTCTCCTGTGTGGTGACGCTCCTGAAGCCGTTCTGGGTAGCCCACTGGTCCACGAGGGGCCAGAGCTCACCTTCATGGGTAAATGTTACTGTTGTTCTGTTTGCCATGGTTTTCTCCCTGGTGAATGCCCAGTAGTACACGGGCGGCGGGAATAGTCAATCCCCTGTGGATTCCACATCTGTGGGGGTTGCGCCGCGCAATAAATGTCGGTAGGATTGGTGGCCCTGCCAACACTTTCCTTGTGTCGAGGTGCGTGATGTCCCAGTTTAATGGCTTTTACAAAGAGACGGTCTCCTTTTTCAAGGAACTGACCCAGCACAACAACAAGGAGTGGTTCGATGAGCACCGCCACGAATATGATACATTCGTCGTGGAACCCTCCC
>JAHJLU010000580.1 GCA_018821745.1 Myxococcota bacterium
ATAGTAAATATTATGACCGAAACTGTAGATTGCCTTCTCAACGCCTTAGGAACGCGAGATTATGATTCAATAGAATCTATTTGGGAGAAACTTGATAAACAGGACATTGATAAATCGCTACCTGATTTGCTCAACGTTATTGCGACCGGCCGAGATATATACGTTCGGGAGCAGATATCAATACTATTGGGTGACATGGGAATAGAGATGCTTGTCCCTATTGTGTTTGATATTGTAAATAGTTCTCCACCTGATGTGAGCATATCCACTTTTCTTTATAGTATCAGGAATCTGGACTATAGACTCTATTTTAAAGATCTTATCTCTATTTCCATCAACAGAGGAGAAGGTGCCAGAGAAGAGGCTTTGGATTTAGTGTGCAGCAAGCATGAGTGGTTCACTTCAGATAAACAGATCAGATATGTGCAGGAGTGCATTCGTGCATGCAGAGACAGAGAATTGATGGATATTGCAGATGATCTTGAATGCTTGCTGGAATTATTAAGGTCGCGGTAGGGATGGACCTTTCGGCCCACCCCCCGCACAGATCCCGGCGTGCGCTACTGACGCACAGGGCTCCTCTCTTGGGTGTTGACGCGAAGTCTCAATAACGGATGTTCATGAACAACTCTCACTCTAGGAATATACTTTTCTATAAATCTCGAAAACTTGCTCCACTTCATGCGGTCAAATTGACGGGATCGAACCAGTCCAATGACCGGGCAAACATACACGGGATTCAAATGGGATATAATTTTGGGAGCGAGATGTCAGGCCGAGACGGCGTAGCAGTGCTGGAGTTCATCCAGCCAGTCTTCGATACGCTCTCCCATGAGGCACTCTGTTGCGCTGGTGCCTTTGTACCGACCCCACCTCCTGAGCACCGGTCACTCAGTTTGTCAGGGTCGTTGGTGCCTCATTATGCTGCCTGTTTTTGATCCGGCATCGTCGTCAGTTCGCGCTCACCGTGGTGAAAAGTTTCGTAATGCGATATGAGAGATCGAAAAATGAATTGCGCCGTTTCGTAGCCGACTTTTCGATTTCAAAAAGTGCACTGCAAAATTTTGTAGCCGAGAAATCGAGCCCAAAAAGTGCGCTGCAAAATTTTGTAGCTGAGAAATTGAGCTCAAAAAGTGTGCTGCAAAATTTTGTAGCCGAAAAATCGAGCTCAAAAAGTGTGCTGCAAAATTCCGCAGGCGACTTTTCGAGCTCACAAAGTGCCCTGCAAATCGCCGCAATGGATTTTTTGAGCTCACAAAGTACTCTGCGCCGCGCCGCAATGGATTTTTTAAGCTCGCCAATCGCTTATGGCGGCCGGTCGGATGATTTTAGCCCTCTACCACCGGGGGTACTTCAATTATTGACCAGCCGGAGACCTTCGGGAACAACCGCTCGGCGGTCTCCTTGCCCAGGGTCCGTCTGGCATCCAGATAATTGTTCGCAAACTGACGCCTCAACGTAAGCTGGGCGATCTCTTCTTCGGCTTGCGCTTTCTTGTGTTCGTAATGGACAGGTAGAGGTTGGCGATGGCCTGCCTCGATGCCTCGACTTTCTGTTTCAACTCGGCGGCGAGCCCATACAGAGGATGCTCGTTGCCGAGGCTCTCGATGCGCAGAGCCAGTTTCTCCACGACGTCGGGCTCCTTGTTCCGGCTGACTGACGTGATGGCGCTGAACTTTCCCTCGGGAAAGATGTTGTTTATCACTGGCTGTCCTTGATTCTCCCGGTCGTACTGTTTGCACTTCTCGAAGGCTGTCCTCACGGCGTTGTCGAGATCGGAGTCGAGCAGGATGATGGAGTCCAAGGCATCCTCCCGCTGCTGGGCCTTCAGGGTCGTCGACTTGTGTCTCTCGATGAGGTCATCGTATGCGGGCTGGATCGCCGCGACGAGAGAGTCGTGGCCCTTCTGCAGACCGCACAGCCTTATGTGCCGCCGGACCACGTTCAGGTGCGTCTCAGAAGATTGTTCATTGCGTAGCATGGTTGCCATCATTTTCTCCTTTCTGTTGAATTGATATGCATATCAATAATAATATGTTTATTAATTTGGTGTCTTTTGTCAACCACCTATTTTCAACTTTTTTGCAATTGAACTTTAAGAACGAAGAGTTGACTTGGGATCTCCAGTCGCTCCTTTGTTTCCGAGGCACAACCTTCGGAGATTCACGATGTGACGCATTTTATTATAGCCTGATCGTCATTGCCACTTTCCCTATCTGATTCTGCGACACGAAGACCAAGTCGGTGGATGGGTGCGCACATCAGTTGTGGGGAAAAATGGGAGGAATGTGGTTAATTTCTGACATTCATCGTGTACATCGGTCGCAACAAACGAGGCTCCCCGGTGAAGGTCATTCTGTGCAAATGGAGGTACTCCGGGGGGTTGTCCTGTGGCGGATATTTTCTCTCCAAAAAGGGAATGGACCTTGCAATCTGTCCGGTGGTGTTGCAAAAGGAATAAATCTGAACCGTTTTTTTCAATCAAAGGAGTTACATTATGAAACCCAAACTGCTCGCGCTGTGTCTCATTCTCCCCCTGGCACTGTCCGGCTGCTTTGTGTCCAAGGCACGCAAAACAGTAAGAAAAACCAAGAGGGTAGTGGCCCATGTCCGGGTCGCCGCTGTCGCTGGGACGCAAAAAGACTACAAGAAGGCCGGACTGCATATGGCCATGGCCACGGCCCTGGCTGCTACGGACGTGGAAGATGTCTCCTTCTTCGTGAAGTCCTTTGAGCTGTTCAGCAGCGGAGACCATGAGGGGGCAGGCACCATCTTCTGCAAGGGTCTGGTCCGCAATAAAATCCGGAATCCCGCCATTGTGCTGGGTGCGCTGGCGGCCATCACCCTGGTGGGGCAGCGAAACAACCTCCAGTGGAAGGATTTCCTCAAGGCCATGTGGCGGCAGACCAAAACCTGCGTCCTGAGATAACCAACAGCACCCTTCAGCATTTCAGCAATACCACCATCCATCGGGGGAGACCGGGAACAGCGCGCAGGTCACCAGCCGCACGAGGATCGACTCGCAGCGACCCATGGTATACTCGGGCGGTGGATCGGGGAGAGTGGATTTTTTCTCCGAAGCAGCGCGGGCAGCCAGCACAATCACGATGGGCTCTCTCATTTTGTTTTCAACGGAATTTCCCATGATCGCTCCTTTGGTTACCTGGGGTCTTACGAAAATACAACCATCCCTCTTGCCGCATTGATTGATGAAAAGAATGCATGAGAGATGGCGAGTCGTATGAATGAAATTTGTGATAGTGGAGCAGACTCCCGACGAAATTTTGTGCTATTGTGAATTCTCTGCTGTCAAAGGAGTGGATCATGGCCCGAATAAAACAAACTTTCCTTATCGTTGTTGCTTTCTTTCTTGTCTCCTGCGCCGAGGGGAATCCCGAAGCCGAGTGTGGTAACGGTGTCCTGGAGATGGGCGAGGGCTGTGATGACGGGAACAAGCGTAACAATGACTCCTGCCCCGACGGGGAGGGTGGGACCTGTCAGCCCGCCCGCTGTGGAGATGGTTTTTTGTGGAATGATTATGGCGGCGGGGAGCAGTGTGAAGACGGGAACACCCAGAACTACGACGGGTGCAACTCCATCTGTCAACTGGAGGCCCTGTGCGGCAACGGCACCATAGACCCCGGGGAGACCTGCGAC
>JAHJLU010000581.1 GCA_018821745.1 Myxococcota bacterium
CACCAGGAACTTTTTGGCGCGGTGCAGATTCTGCACGGCGTCACCAGGAACTTTTTGGCGCGGTGCAGATTCCTCACGGAGCCTCCAGGAACTTTTTGGCGCGGTGCAGATTCTGCACGGCGTCACCAGGGACTTTTTCACGCGGTGCAGATTCGGCACGGCGCCTCCAAGTGCCAGTAACCCCGCATAAACTCACAATAAAGTAATCCTCAGCCGGCCGAGGGAAGCGCCTCTATCCACTTTAGAGAACAGATAATCCGAGGGTCAGGGCGGTGTAATAAATGGTGGTGATGAGGGCAGTGGCAATGGAGAGGATGATGGTGATGCGGTTGAGTTTCTTCTCCGAGGCCGTGGGTTTCTTCTGGGAGAGGGCGATGGCCATCCCCGAGAGAGAGACCGCGGGGGCCACGAAGAGGGGAAGGGGGAGGGGAATAAAAAAGAGCACGAAGCCCAGCAGTGAGAAGGAGAACCCCGCGATGCCCCACATGGTCTATCGCTCCACTCGGGAGCGCTTGCAGTCAGTGCTGCCGATGCGCTCCGTTGGGGTGATGAAACAGCGGGGACCGGTCATGGTCACTCCTTCTCCCCGGGGGTGGTCTTGAGGTTCTTGATGCTGCGCGTGGGGGCTCGTGGGGTGACCGGGCGTCTGGCAGCTCTGGGAGCCGTCTTTTTCGCCACCGGGGCCACAGGCTCCTCCGCTGTCTTGGCGGGGGCGGTGTTCAGGGAGATCATGGCGCTCCGTCTGATCCAGGACTCCATGAGCTCCATGTGTTTGTCCACCAGAGCTGAGAGCCTGATGGTCCCCGGGGGGAGCACCTTCCCGGTAATGGGGCGTCGTGTTTCTGAACTCTTGCGATTGGGTTTTTTGGTCACTGGGCCTCTCTATTCAGGGCGGCGGCGAGCATCTCTTTGAGCTTCTCCACGCCAATGAGTTTTACAAAGGAACCAAACCGGGGACCGCGCTCCTGCCCAAGGAGGCACTGATAGATACCCGTGAAGAACTCCTGGGGTTTCATCTCGTGTTCTTTTGCGATGTCAAAGGGGATGGACTGCAGGCCGTCCACCGGGGAGCTGGCATCAAACGCCTCCAGGCGCGAGAGAAGCTCCTGGAGCATGGTCCGAAGCTCGCCCTGAGCCACAATATAGCTCTTGTCCGGGAGGATGAAGTCCCGGTAGTACACGAGACTTTTTTCCACCAGGGAGCGGACCGTGTCCATGTAGTCCCGGCCCTTCTCGTCGTATTTGTCCAGGTATTTGTAGAGCAGCTCGGGGTCGTCGGCACCCACGGCGCTCACCAGGTTGCTCACCACGCTGAAGGAGATGCTGCTCTCGTAGGCGGGGGGGTTGCCCCCGAAGAGATGCCAGGAAGCCAGGTCGGGCCGGGCCTCGGGGGCGGTCTCGCCGAAGGTCTTGAGATCACCCAGGTAGTCGTCCACGACCTTGGGGATCATGTCAAAGAAGAGCCGTTTGGCCTTCTTGGGGTTCTGGAAGATGTAGTAGAGCAGGGACTCGATGGGGGCGTAGGTGAGCCAGGAGTCCACCGTGAGACCCTTGCCCACGGACTTGGAGATCTTCTCGCCGTTCTCGTCCAGGAACATCTCGTAGAAGAGCCCCGCCGGGGATTTTTTTCCCAGGAGACGGCAGATTTTCGCGCTCAGGCGGGCGGACTCGATGAGGTCCTTGCCGTACATCTCGTAACTGATTCCGTAGGAGAACCAGCGCAGGGCCCAGTCGACCTTCCATCCCACCTTGGCGTTGCCGCCGGTGACGGGGATCTCGCCCGTGAAGCCGCAGCCCTCGACGGCGCCAAAACTCCGGTCGCAGGCCATGTCCAGGGTGCCGGTCCCGGGGTGGACCTTGATCACGCGGGTGGAGTAGACCTTGCCGCATTTGGGGCAGATGGGCATGACCGGGGACCAGTCCGCCCGGTTCTCTTCCCGCAGGGTGGGGATAATCAGGGAGCGGATGTCATCGTGTTTCTCGAGGATGGTCTTTAATCCCAGGTCGAAGTCACCGCGCTTGTACGCCTCGGAGCTGGACTGGAAGCGGTACTCGAACCCGAAGGTATTGAGGAACTCCTGGAGCTTGCCGTTCATGTAGGCGGAAAAGGACTCGGCCTCGCCGAAGGGATCGGGGATGACCGAGAGGGGTTTGCCCAGGTTGGCCGTGAGCATCTCCTTGTTGGGGAGGTTCTCGGGGACCTTGCGCAGGCCGTCCATGTCGTCGGAGAAGGCGATGAGCTCCGTGGGGAGACCCGTCAGATTTTCAAAGGCCTTGCGGACCCAGGTGGTGCGTGCCACCTCGGCGAAGGTGCCGATGTGGGGGAGCCCCGAGGGGCCGAACCCGGTCTCGAACCGCACGGGGACAGCGCCGTCGAAGGGGCCGTGGGATTTCAGCAGGGAGGCGGCCTCGGTGAAGGGCCAGCTTTTATAATTACTCATGGTTGTCTCTCAGTTGGCCACCACGTTGGCGAGCCTGTTGGGAATATAGATGAATTTTCGCATGGTGAGCCCGGCGATCTGCTCCTGGATTTTGTCAGAGGCGAGGACCAGGGCCTGGACCTCTTCTTTTGTGGCGGCAACGGGGACGTTGATGCGGTCCCGCAGCTTGCCGTTGACCTGGACCACCAGGAGGAACTCGGACTCGGTCAGGATCTCGGGATCATGGACCGGCCAGGGGTAGTTGGTGAGCAGCTCGGTGTGCCCCAGCATCTCCCACAGCTCCTCGGCCATGTGTGACGCGAAGGGGGCGATGAGGCGAATACCCAGGGTCAGGGCTTCGCCGAAGTCGGCCCACTCCGAGGGCGTGGCGGGTTTGGTGGTGCCC
>JAHJLU010000050.1 GCA_018821745.1 Myxococcota bacterium
CCCCGGATACACTCCCCAGATCCAATTCTCCAACCGCCTCGCCTCCGACGAAAAAACCCTCAAGAAGCTCATCACGGTGCGTCCTGCGGTTAAAGACCTGTCAATCCGCAACTACGGCGAGTCTATCTACCTCTACGGGACCTTTGCTCCGGCCAAGACCTACACTGTCTCCGTCAAGCGCAACGCCATGGACATTTACGAGCAGAGGCTGGGGGCAAACTGGACCGGCAAGCTCAAGATCCTTGATGCCACGGCGGAGATGCACCTCCCCGCGTACCGCTACGGTGTTCTGGAGTCCAAAGAGGGCAAGGAGCTTGAGGTCGAGACCATCAACAACATGAAAGCCGGCGTGGTCACCCTCGTCGCGGTCAAATCCGACGACATCCTCCGCGTCACGGGCCTCATCCGCGACTATTACTGGAGCTCGGGCAACTACTCCTATGTGGGCAAGCGCTACTCGAAGTTCACGGTCCCCACCCCCAAACTCCTGGAAAAAGTGCCGGGAATTCCCGGTCCCGCCACCTACGTCCCCGGGGAGCGGGTTACCTTCGTACAAAAGTTCAACCGCAAAAAGAACATCCACGAGAAGAGCCGGATCAACCTCAACAAGGTCCTCAAGGGAAAGGGCGGCATGGTCTTTGTACAGATTTACAGCCCCGACCTCCATACAAACCGATGGTCCAACCCCTACCGCTGGGTCATGATTCAGGTTACGAACCTGGGCATCACCGCTCGCTACGACGATGACCGCATCATCACACTGGTGACGGATCTCTCCACGGGGAAACCCATCAAGAACGCCTCCGTGACGCTTTATAAACGGAAAAACTCCAAAGATTACTATAATATCGACACTGATTTCCTGTGGAAGGGCGAGACCGATGCCCATGGCACCGTGGTGGCCCCCGGGATCCGCAAGAAGGGTCCCAAGGGCCCCTACATGCTGGTCGTGTCCGATAAAAAACAGACGGCCTTCCTCTCAATCGACTCCTACGGTCACGACTACGGCTACGTCTCTTCCTATAACTGGTACAGCTCCACCATCCCCGAGCGCACCACCCTTTTGTCCCATGTCTTCTCCGATCGCAACCCCTACCGCCCCGGAGAGAATGTGAAAATCACGGGTATCCTGCGCCAGCGCCAGGGAGAAGCGGGCGCGCGCCAGGTGGTCCCCGTGGATGGTAAAGATATCAAGGTTGAGTATGTCATCAAGGATCCACGGGGCCAGGAAGTGGCCAAGGGGGATGTCCCCCTGGACAGCGACGGCGTCTTCGCCGTGGACTTCAGTTCACGGCCCACGGCCATGACCGGGTACTATTACTTCACCGGCAAGCTAAAGGGCGCTACTGCCATCAAGACCTCATACATCTCCCTGTCGTTCCAGATCGCCGCCTATCGGGCACCGGAGCACACGGTGACCGTGAAAACCGAAGAAGGCCCCTGGTACTTCGGGAAGAACCTCAAGACCAAGATTACCGGGAGTTACACCTTTGGCGCCCCCATGAGTGATGCCAAGGTGGAGTGGTCATTGCGCCGCTATCAGGGCTACTTTAATCCCCCCAAGAATCCCGGCTTCAGTTTTTATGTGACCTATCAGGGGCGCATGGTGGATGGCCAGTGGAAATACCCTGCCTACTCCAAACTGGTGAAGGAGGGCAAGGGCACCCTCAACGACAAGGGTGTGCTGGAAGTGGCGCCTCCCCTGGAGCAGGGCAAGGGCATCGACAAACTCCACGGCCCCGGCAGCTTCATCCTCGAGGCCACGGTCTACGATGTCAACCGCCAGGCCATCGCGGGCCGAAGCACCACGCTGGTCCACCTCTCTGACCTCTATCTGGGGCTCAAGCCTGGCCGGTCCTATATCAAGGCAGGCGAGAAGGTCAAGGTAAGCTTCGTGGCCGTGAACCACGACGGCAAGCGCATCCCCGCCAAGAGCGTCACCGTGACCGCCTATCTGCGCGAGAGCAAGGAGAAGAAGGTCAAGAGCGGCCGCTACTATTCCTCCCGCTGGATCACCGAAGAGACCCGCGTGGGCTCATGCAAGGGTACCACGGGGGCCGAGCCCGGATCCTGTGAGATCCTCTTCAAGAAGGGCGGATATTACACGCTTAAAGGCACATTGAAAGACGACAAGGGCCGTCAGGTGGAGTCCCACAGCGGGATTTATGTGTACGGAAAGGACGCAAAACTCCACGACAAGAACAAATCCAAATCCATCGTCATCCGTGCCGACAAGAACAAATACGAGATCGGTGACACCGCCACCATCCACTTTACCTCTCCCTTTAAAGACGCCGTTGGTCTCTACGCCGTGGAACAGGGTGGAATCATCACCTGGAAAAATATCCAGTTCAAAGGGACTTCCCACACGGAGAAGGTCAAGATCACCCAGGGCTCCCTGCCCAACTTCTATGTCTCCATGGTGCTGGTGCGCGGCAGGGTAAAACCCGAGAAGGGCTCCAAGGAACCCGACTCCGGCAGACCCAAGTTCGCCCACGGTCGGCAGTCCATCACCG
>JAHJLU010000582.1 GCA_018821745.1 Myxococcota bacterium
CGAAGTTCTTGCCGACGGTCTTCAACGCCTCGGAGAACTTGGCGTCGAAGAAACTCATGAGCACCTGCTGGTCAGAGGCCTTGGCACACCCCAGTGACTGGGCCACCTGGAGCACGTCAGGGCTGGTCTGGTTTACCCGCACGAAGAAGGCCACCTTGATGTCGGCCCGCATGTTGTCCTTGCACACCAGCCCGTCCTTGCCCATGCGGTCGATCTCGACCCGCTTGACCACAATGTCCATGATCTCGATCCGGTGCAGAATGGGCAGCACCATCATTCCGCTGAAGGAGACCTTTGAGCCCCCAAAGCCGTTTCGCACAAGCACTTTCCCCTGATCCACCTTGCGATAGAAGAGGGAGAACATGGCGAAAATGCCGATGATGAAGACAAAAATCCCGATCCCGATAATAATCCCCGTGTTTTGTAAAAAGTCGGCGATATTCATGTGTTACTCCCATTCGTTGAAAGAATCGATGATGTAAACAATGCCGTCATCCTCTTTGCTGAGGACAAGGGCCTGATCCCCCTTGGCAAACTTTTTGCCAGGAGCACAGCGGACGTTGATAACGACGTGCTTCCCCACCGATGTGAACTCGGCCTGTCCCAGCCGGGGCCCTTCCACATCGCTCAGGAGCGTACACAACTGGCCCACGGTCTCTGCGCCCGTGTCCATGTCGGCTTTCACTTTTCCGAAGAAGTTTTTCAGGGGCATGGTGACCACCTTTGCAAAGAGCGCGCTCACAAAAAAGGCGGGGACAAAGAGCACCATGATGATGAGCCCCCCTTTTTGCACGGGCAGAATGTTACTGATCATGGCCAGAGTCCAGAAGGCGAAGATGAGCACACTCATCACGATCATAAAGGGGACCCTGTCCATGTTGAGAAAGATGAGCAGTGAGTGAAAGGCGCCCGGGTCCGTGCCCACATCGCCGCCGTCGCCGCTGGTGTCCACGTCGGCGTCCACCCCGAAGTCGAGGAAGTCAAGATCCAGCACGCCCACGATCATGGTGAGCCAGTACAGCAGCACAAGACCAAAGAGGATGGTCGGCAGGATATTGGCGCCGGTGATGGCTATTTTGAGCGTTTCTACCATAGGGATGACCCCTCACTTTCCTGATCCGTTCACCGTACGGGACCGTGAACAGAGGACCGGCAGATTACTCTTTCTTCTCGCCCATTTTCTGTTTCATGGCTTCGAGCTTGGCCTTGACTGAGGTGCTCACTGCACCCTCGGCTTCGAGCTTGCGGAAGTCCTTCTCGAGTTTGTCCCCGCCCCCGAACTCCTCGGCCACTTCCTTGGCGGCGTCAGCTTCGTAGGTGGTGTTCTCGGCCTTGGCCTTCATGCGGGCGATGAGATCGTCGGTTTCGGAGTTCTTGCCGATATTGGCCTTGGCGTCGTAGATATTTTTACGCACCTCGGCGGCCTTGGCCTGGGCGATAATAATCTCTTTATTGCGCTTGAGCTCGGTGAGCGCGCGGTCCGCCTCCCGCACGACGCCCTTGAGTTCTTCAATCTGTCGGCGCATCTCTTCCCACTGGAGGTTGAGGGCCGTGGCGTTCTTCTCGTGCTCCTCGGAGCGCTGCAGCGCCTTGACGGCCATCTCTTCGTTCCCGGCCGAGAGAGCCATCTGGGCTTTCTCTTCCCACGTGGCCTGGTTCTCACGCTCTTTGTCCACCAGCGCTTTTTGCTTGCGCTCGGCGGCGATCACCTTCTGAACGCTGAGTTTTGCCTCTTTCTGGGCCGCTTCCTTGTCACGAATGGCCTGGTCCAGCATGATCTCTGGATCTTCGAGTCCGTCAACCGCTCTGTTGGCTTTGGCCTCACCGATTTTGAAAAGTCTTCCTATAATGCCCATGATCGCCTCCTTGCAGTATGGGGCCCCGGGTTGTACCCCGGGCCCTTTCGGTAGATTGAGTATCTACATCTGTCTTACCTTGAAAGTAACATTTGTCAACATTTTATTCAACATTTGTTGTTTTTACTCCCCCCTGGGCCTCTGCTGGTGAAATTCTTCTATCAGCCCAATGTATTTAAGGGCCGTGGAGAGCTTGCAGTGGTGCTTGTCCGTGCGGAAGGTGGAGTATTTAATTTCGAGCCCTGCCTCGGTGAGCGTGTCGCAGAAGCTCTTGGTGTTCTTGTGGTTCACCAGGATGTAATAACTGATGGAGGCCCACACCCGCTGGGCATCTTCCGTGAGGACGCTGCGCCGGAGCCGCATGAGGGGGGAGTCATTGAGGCCCGGCGCCTGAGGAATCACCATGGGAGTCACCCGCCCGCCGAGAATAATCTGGGCGTACCGTGCCAGGGAGAAATAGGACTCCTCGTGGAGGGCGGCGTCGAGGTCATTTCGGTCAAGCCCCATGCGCTCGCACCACTCCTCGCGGGTGGTCCCCGTGCCCCGCAGATAGAGCTTGATATGGTAAGCCAGATCCTCCGCCAGACTCTTCTGGGCCGATTCCAGCTCTTTTACCCGCTCCATGAGCCCCTTGAGCCTCGAGAGGGCGTCCATCCGGTCTGATTTGGTCATGGATCAGTTCACAAACTCTGCCAGGGCCAACTCAACTCGCTCCGTGGCGATCTCGAAAGCGTAGAACACGCCGAGGAGTTGATTGTCGTCGAGGTTTTTCACCTCACGGGACTCCACCAGCACCAGCCGGATGTCATCCGCGTGGGAGGTATCCAGTGCGAGGCTGATGGGCAGGATCTCCGTGTTGAGATCCAACATTCTAAAGTAAAGCTCCTTGGATCCGATCTCCTTGATATTTCCAAGGTCAACCTGGAATATCAAAGAGTTTCCGTTCATAGTGAGGAACACCGGGATTTCCCCGTCCCTGGAGACGCGGATAACCTTGTCGGTCACCTGTTCCACGAAAAAGCCGCGGTCTGCAAGAAACTCAAAGATGGTCTGGGTTGCAATCGATCTGACTAAAAGATTTTTCATGCTGTTTTGTCCTTTTCCTGTTTTGCTTCCATAAAGTGGCTGCACTATAGGACCCGGTCCCGTTTTTGTCAATCGACTATAAACCCGACCCACCCACAAAAACCTGGTCACGCACAAGCAAAACAACCAACGCCAGAGCCCCACATTTTCAACCCCCAAATAGCCTTCAATCCCCAGTGCCCGATTTCGAGTCGTGGTTTTCTGTGACCGCATAAACCCCCCGCAACAACTCCAGTGCCCCACCTGCCATGACAAACATCGCCCTCCCGGAGTAAGTGGCCCTCGCTTAGTGCTTACCTTTCTTTCTTCTTGAAGCTGGGTGCCTGCATCACATCTTCTATTATTCTTATCTTCCTCCTTTTCAATATTTTTTTATCTGGTTTGCATAA
>JAHJLU010000583.1 GCA_018821745.1 Myxococcota bacterium
AAGGACATTGGAAATACTCAGGCGCAGCGGCGATCCCTTGGACAGGATGCGGGTAATGAGCGGAATTTCCAGACCGGTGAGGGTCCCAATGAGGATAATTAAAAAGTAAAATGCTATCTCGTAGGACGAGGTAAAACTGTAGAGCAGATAGAGAATAGGATGGGAGAGGCCGCCGAAAAGACCAATGGCAATCTCACTGAGAATGAAGGTCTCCAGTGCCTTGGCGGTAGGTACTTTTCGGGATAAAAAAGAACCAAAGCCCATGGATGAGAGAAAAATTCCGATGGTGAACGCGAACTGTCTGACACCATCTCCGGCGATGTAGGTGCCAGTGGCACCAATCACCAGCTCATAGGCCAGAGCACAGACGGAGGTAACAAGGACGGCCCCCAGCAGAACAATGCTCTCGCCTCGGGAGAGAATATCCCGTTTCTTTGTCCCGTTGTCTGAATCCCCCACTTTAGCTCTCTTTAGTATCGTTTTTCTTAATTTTTTCAGACTTTACGGACTCGGTGTAATTCTCTTCCTTGCCTTCGTTGACAGCGGATTTGAAGTTCTTGATGCTCCGCCCCAGTGCATCCCCCAGCTGGGGCAGTTTGGATGCACCAAATACCACAATAATAATCAATAATATGACAAGGAGTTCTGATGTGCTGAGCATGCTGTTACCTGGTTCCGGGTGTTGTCAGAAGGCGCCCGTCTTCGCCCACAGCCTAAATTATGGCTGGACAGCAGCGTGGATGATGCTGCCCTGTAAAAGCATTTGCGGCTGCCACTGCTGACTGAACAGGTCCGAAACCTGAAGCAGGGAGACAGGATAGGCCACTACCGCCTGAGTGTTCTCGCCGGAATTCATGAGCGGAACAATGGCGAGAATAGGTTCGGAGCGAGAAAAAAGAAGCTCCGCTTCTGAACCAAAAACTGCAATGTTATATCCCGCCTGCGGTTCCTCGTCAATGAACCTTGTGGAATAATAATACAGCACATGGAGATCCTGCCTGGAGATCCCCATGGCCATATTGGTAGCAGTCACTGCGCCGGTGAGAGAATCATATCGGCGGGACCAGCCCGTGGCTTCGGAGAAGGTGAACTGAGAGAGTGGTGAATCCTCATCCGGGGTTATTATGGTGGACTCGGAGAACACCCATTCGCCTTTGGCGCTCACACGATGAAAATAGCGACTCGAAAACCGTACATCGGTTGATTCCGGCGATACCAGCAGCCCGGTGAGCACATCCACCTCCCAGTGAAACTCCTGAATCGCCAGCTGCTCAGCAAACTCCATGGGATCGTCTCCCTGCGGGAAGGCACATGACAGTTCCAGATGTACGTTGCCCGAAGGGAGAGGGAGCAAAATAAGCTCCAGCGGGAAAGTGTCAGCGGTGGAGGTCAGATCATGGCAGGAGAGAGAAAGATCCGAAAGCTCCGTGCTGTCGAATCTGAGGTGTATCAGTGATGAGATCTGTGCGGAGGCGACGCCGGAATCAAAAAGATCCGCGACTCCATCCATGTCACCGACAGCCAGAACTCCACCCGAAAAAGTCATGAGGGGAGCTTCAGCATAGGAGCCACCGCCAAGAGAGTCGAGATCAACCTGCGTAATTGAGTTCTCCAAATCGTACCGACTGACCACATAGGAATCATTATTGGCCTTCCGTGGAACAAAAAAGGACTCCTTGCCTGACAGGGATTGCCTCTCATCAAAATGCGCGCGGTCGATACCCGCACTCTGATCAATAATCCCCACCACCGATGCGGAAGGAATCGAAATGAGGTAGATAGGAGAAGGCTCAATCTCACCGGGATGGGCGGTCCTGAATCCGAACCGGGTTCCCGACACGAATCCTGCCGCCGCGTATCGTCCGGACGGGGAGATGAGCACTCTAAGCTCCTGCTGCTTTTTTACATCCGGGGGGAGATTGATAACAATATTTTCCTGGTCTGCAGTGCCCATATTTCCAGGCACCGTACCAATTACCAGAGCGGGCGAGGGCGTGGCGGCTATGTAAAGCTTCCTGTATGCCGTAACAAATCGCCCCAGCTCTGTTCCAGTTGGTGATTGGAAGAGGAAGTTCAACTTTTCGCCAGTGATAATAGCAAAGGGAGGGACCTGGAATGCGAGGGCTCCCTGCACATCTGAACTGATGGAAAGAGAGTAGATTTCATTTCCCAGCAGGTCCATTACGCGGAGGGTGACAGGCATCTGTGACCCCACGGCAGACAGGTGGAAAACCAGTCGCTCACCGGGAATGATGTCGCATGTTTCCAGTGGAAATTCTTTCTCGATGTGGACTGAACTGGTGGAGCAGGAGAAGGGCACGGGCAATTGTTCAATCTGGTGTTCCACCACAACAGAGCAGCCATGCACTGCGACAAGCCCCAAAATCAAAACAACGGCCCAACCGTGTCGCAACATGGTTCCCTCTAAAGCAATTCCAGTGCAATGGCGGTGATGTTGTCCTTGCCTCCCCGAGAGTTTGCCAGTTCTATATATTGTCCGGGAACTGTCGGCAAATCACCTGAAAGAATCTCTGAGATCTCTTCATAATCCTTGAGATACCCATGGAGCCCATCGGAACACAGGAGGTAGCGGTCACCGGGGCTCACTTCGCACGTGAGCACATCAACCTCGACATAGTCAAGCTGCCCCACCGCCCTGGTAATGACATTTCTTTTGCGCTTTGAATTCCGCGCTTCCTCCGGGGTGATGATGCCCCGCTTCAGTTCATAATTTAACAGTGTATGGTCTTCGGTAAGTTGGATTGTTTCTCCCTCCCGGAGCCGATAAATTCTGGAGTCCCCTACCTGACCAATGAACAGGTGGTTATCAATGAAGAGGGCAGAACTGAGAGTGGTCGCCATTCTTGTCCCCGGTTCATATTGCTGCGACAGGCCGAAAACCACGTAGCATGCTGACTGAATACCGCTCTCCAGCATGCGCTTAATTTGGTACACATGGGTGCTGTCCGGATTTTCATGAAATTTTTCAATTAGATGACGATGCCGCAAGATCCAGCACTGTAAATTTTCTACCGCCTCTTGAGAGGCGACTTCTCCACGGGACTGCCCACCAACACCGTCAGCTACGATATATAATCCCAGCGTGTCATCTGCGTAGTAGGAATCTTCATTGTGTTTCCTTTTTCTTCCGACATCGCTAAGGGCGTATGAAATGAGTAACATTAATTATGGGCCGAATCACTCTGGTTGATTGTCTTCCTGAAGCATTGAAATATCAACCTCGATAGTTTCTGATTTTCGAGTCGACTTAGCTTTTTCTTCAGGCACTTGTGTTGAAGCTATCATAAACTCACCACTCATAGTAGC
>JAHJLU010000584.1 GCA_018821745.1 Myxococcota bacterium
AACTTGGCCAAGGCGGCGTCGCGACTCTGCGCGTCGATCTGCAAGGCTGGGCGAGGATACGGCTGCGGCAGCTCAGCACCCGGTTCAAGGCCGCAGTAGCGCTCCACATAATGGTGGCCCGAAGATCATAGTCCTGGGGGGACGCGAGCACTTTGGGACCTTCTGACACCAGAGTGGAGAGGACAGCCTGGGCCTGCCTGTCCTGGAGCGGTGTCTGGACATCATAGGTGAGGTATTGCTCGAGCACATGCACATAGGCATCCACGATGCCGTTTGCGGTCTGAAAGGCCCCCAGAGAAAAGGTCACCGTCGGATCCATCAGCGCGAACTGTGGAAACACCAGGTCGTGCTGAAAGACAAGCTTCTCCCGGGTCTCCCGACGGGTGATAACCGCGCCGTTGTTCATCTCGGATCCCGTGGCGGGGATGGTCAAGGCGACGCCAAACGGCACGGTCTGCGTGATGTTGCCCCCCTTGGAGAGGATATCCCATGGGTCACCCTGGTAAGAGACCGCAGCAGCAATGAACTTTGTGCCATCGATGACGCTGCCGCCACCCACAGCCAGGAGAAAAGGTGATGCGGTTTTTCTCACCAACCCCACACACTCCATGAGGGTCTCGTAGGCGGGGTTGGGCGTAATCCCGCCAAACTCCACCACCCTCCTCCCGGCGAGCTGGGCCATGATTCGATCATAGACCCCGTTTTTTTTGACGGAGCCACCGCCGTGGATCAGCACGACAGTATGATCCGGCGGGATCAACCCGGCCAGTTTTTCGAAGCTCTTTTTACCAAACACCACTCGGACTGGATTATAAAATTGAAAATCTTTCATGGGGATATTCCGATATTTAAGGAGGGGGGGAGATCAGGACTTCAGGGGAACTGCCTTGAGCCCCGGCTGCCCATCGCGCTCATAGACCTTCAGTTCCACCCGCTCCACATTCGTCTTCTCCCGGATGGCCTGGGTGGACTGTTCCAGCTTCTTCATAAACTCTATCTCGTCGAACCCGTCGAGGTTCCCGTCGAGCTTGAGTTTGATCTGCCTGAACTGCTCGGTCACATAGGCATAATACTCACCGGGATCATCATCGGGAGCGGGGGGGAGCGGGACACCCTCTTCGGGCTCGGCTTCAACTTCATGGAACTGTGCTTCGGGCTGAACCGGGGCCGGTGCCTCTTTTTTTGTGATGGGGAGGGGCGGCAGATCCCGGGGAAGCTCCTTTGCTCCGGGTTTTTTCAAATTGGGATAGTTCAGGGGTTTCCCCTGGACAGGCGGCGGCGGTGGTCCACCATCGGGCAGACTCGCCTTGGGACCCGCATCACTGTCACCGAGGATATCATCCATGCTCTTGGCATGGAGAGCTGCGTCGGGGGAAGCTGAGGCAGCCGCCTTCTCCAGAGCCTCGTTGATGGCGCGGGCCAGGGAACCAAAGCGCCCACTGAAATCGGCATCATTGATAAGCTTGTATTCCCCTTCACCAACTGCTTTCGCCTGTTTTATCATGCGCTTGACAGGCATATCGCCTTCCCACATGATGATCATGATACCCAGAATCAGAAAAACGAGGGTTGCGACAATGAAGAGAACCCATGGGAACCCTTCCAGGAGTTTGTCCTGAGGGATGAGTTTGTCGAGAAAGGCGAAGGGACCCATTTTCATGGGCAGTCGCCAGGAGACCACATAGTAGATTCCCCTATCCTTCAGCGGAGGCAGGGCTTTATCCATTGGAAGAAGGGGATTGGTGGCCGCTCCGCGGAGCATCCCCATGATGATCCCGTACTCGTCATCGCCGAAGGTAAAAGTGACCACCTTGGAATACCCTTGACGGGAATCCCTGATCTCCTTGGAGTGCGCCTTGTAATGTTCGGGAACGACCCCCCAGAAACCGCCCTTCTTGGTGGCATGCATGAGCTTGTTGTTGTTAAAAATGGCCAGCTCGACGTTGCGGCTCTTGGGATTGCTGTACCCGAGTCTCTCGAGGAAGTAGTTGAGGAACCCGGCGTCGATTTTACGAAGCCCCACGATGGCCCCCACCACGCTGGAATGATCCTTGGACAGAATGGGAACAGAGTAGGTCTGGTAGAGCTCCCCCTGGTATTCCATCGAGTTATCACTGTGGTAACCGGCCATGGCCTCTTTGAAACTCTCGAACCCGGCGATGGACGTGGGCATCTTGGGTTCTTTTACCAGCACGTTCCCTGCCTTGTCCGATACAAACAGAAAATCAAGATTGGCTTTCTCTTTGTAATATTTAACGGGCTTCTCCAGCTCCTTGGAGGCTGATCCTTTTATGGCCGCCTCCATGAGGCGCACATCAAGACGGACACGGCCAAGGGTATCAAGGACCTGTCGGGAGTCCCACTCCATCTCCTTGTCCATGGTCGCCTGGAACAGATCAATCACCCTGCCCTTGTATGCCTGTTTCAGGAAAAATTCTGCAGGCTTGGTTGCCACCATAATGGAACCGAGGCACAAAACTGCCATGAGGGTGATAAGCAATATCCAAATTTTTGAAAGAAACATCGCTACCTCTAATATTTTGACAAAAGTGGCAAGGTGAGATTAACGGAATTCATATATTGTAGATTCGAATTTCTGCCCCGGCCCCGTCTCATTTTTTTGACGGTAATGGGCACTTCCTTCACGATTTTGTCCACATAGACGAAGACTAAGCTGTACTTGCCCGCGGGAAGGTTCTCTATGCTGTAGACTCCCGTGTCGGAGACCCGGGAATAGTAACGGGACCGCACGAAAATCACCCGGGCTTTGGCCATGGCAAATTCTTTGATCCGCAGGGGAAAAGACCAGAACAGCACCTTTTTGTCTGCGGTCTCTGATTCTCGAGGGCTCACATTGAAGACCGCGTCACTGGAGGGAGAGATGACTTCCGGCTTCAGCGGTTTTTTATCAACGGTGCGTCCCGGGGAGAAGATGGTGATTTTCTTGCTGTAGGCGTTATAAACCGAGAGATCCGTGCTGATATGCTGGAGAATCAGCGAGGGAAAAATACCGCCGGCCTTTACCCTCACCTCTTCGGGCTCCGCAGCCTTGTCGGGGGCAACTTTCACGCCCTGGACAATGACCACCAGACGCTCACCCAGTGGAACCCGTCGCGTGACAATAGCCAGAGGATCATAAAACCGCCAGTAGGCTCTTCGCTGGAAATTGTTCAGTCGGTTGAGGACCTGGTTTGCCTTGGATTTTGTTTTTTGATCGATGGTGGCTTGCACCCTGCCGGTGATGGTATAAACGGGCTCTTTTTTGGCGGGCCGTGAACTCCTGCGACGACGACTCTGGGCGCTCTGGAAAGCGCCGGCAACGAGTGTCAGGAATAACACTGTCAC
The DNA here is from genome assembly GCA_018821745.1 of Myxococcota bacterium. Classification (GTDB taxonomy): domain Bacteria; phylum Myxococcota_A; class Polyangia; order HGW-17; family HGW-17; genus SZUA-580. The sequence goes on from JAHJLU010000584.1 coordinate 3,346, forward strand.
GAGGATTTTCTGCATGGGGAGAGTCCTTCTTTCACCTTCAACTCCGGATCAGACCCGGTCCGAGGCCCAAAGTCAGCAGAGCAAAGTGGAAATTCAATGGTTTCAAATGACGCCCATTCGTTCCCCGAATGTAACTAAAATCCGCTCAGAGAACAAGCTGACAGGGGCCGCCATTGACATATTTATGGCAAATGGGGTATGGCTGAGGGAACAAAACGCGCCCGCCGCCGGTTACTGCTCACTGCATTCTCCCTATGCAATCTTGTCATATCCGGTATTTAGCCATTATCTGGCTAATGGGCCGGCGCTGACAATGAACCCGATGAAAGGTGGACAGTCATGCGAGCATTTTTTCTGACAACCACTGCCGTACTCTTCCTCTTTGGTGGCACTGCGTGTAAAAAAAGCAAAAAAGCAAAGGAGGAGACGCCCCAACCACCTGAAAAAGTCATGCCCGTGGCCCCGAGGTTGGCCTTCTCCCCTTTGTGGGAAAAGGAAATGCTCGGTTTTGCCGTGGTCGGTGACAGCTCCCCTGACACGGTGTATGCCATTACCTTCGCCGGAAAAAGACAACACGTGCGAGCAAGAAAGCAGTCTACCTTCGAAGCGGTCTCCGGAGTGATGCGGTGGCAAAAGAAGCGCTCCCTCTCCACCTTTCGGTTTGGACTCCCCTGGACCACCCAGTTTGCGCTGCGTTCCGATGCGC
>JAHJLU010000585.1 GCA_018821745.1 Myxococcota bacterium
CCCCAATTCTATCGCAGCATCATCAAACTCTACGAGCGGGTCCTGTACCGGCCCTCGGTCCTCAAGAACCACCTGAAATACCCTCTCAACATGCTCTTCCGGATGTTAAAAGGCTCCTACCTTGTCCACCGGCAGTACATGCAGAAATACCGGGAGGCATTGAAAAATGACTAAACTCCTCTTCATCCAGCCAACCCAGTATGCACAGGACGGAACCAGCCTGTGCAAGCAGTCAAAAATCTACCTCCCGGGCCTGGTCTTCCCTCTGCTGGCAGCCATGACCCCCAAATCCTGGGATATCAAAATCGCCATCGAGGTGGTTGACGAGATCGACTTCGATATGGATGTGGACCTGGTGGGAATCGGGACCATGGGCCACGCCATCTTCCGTGGTCTGGAAATTGCCCGCGAGTTTAAAAAACGGGGCAAAACAGTTTTCTTTGGCGGCTACATGGCCTCCATGGTTCCCCAGAAAGTTCTGGAGATGGGTGTGGACTCGGTGGTAATCGGCGACGCGGAGATATCCTGGCCACAGCTGGTCCATGACTGGGAGACCAGGGGCCGTCTCGAGCCCATTTATGATAACCCCATCACCTCCCTGGAGAAACTGCCGCTTCCCCGCTACGAATTCCTGCTGGAGAAGCCCATCGGGAATATGCTCCCCGTGCAGGCAGGGCGTGGATGTCCCCATCTGTGCAGCTTCTGCTCCATCGCCTGCATTTACCGGGGAAAATACCTCACCCGGCCCATTGACGAGGTCATGCGTGATATCTACCGGGTGAAACAGCTGGGCTTCAAATCCTTCTACCTCATCGACGACAATATCGTGGGAAACCCCACCTACCTTGAGGAGCTGGCCCGGCGCATCAAACCCCTGAAGATGAGCTGGGCGAGCCAGTGTTCGCTCAACCTCGCGAGAAACGAACCGCTGCTGGAGCTGGTGGCGCAGTCAGGCTGCAACATCCTCTCCTTCGGTCTGGAGTCCATCACCCAGTCCGGGCTCGACAAGCTCAATAAAAAATGGGTGAAGGTGAGTGAGCACGAGGACCTTCTGGCGCGGATCAACGACGCAGGGATCATGCCCTCAACGGAGATGATGGTGGGCATCGACTCGGACACGGAGGAGTCCATCAGGGAGACCTATGACTTTGTCGAGCGCACAAAGATCTCCATTCCCCGGTTTTATATCCTCACGCCCATGCCGGGCTCGGAGCTTTACAATCAGTACAAGGCTGAGGGCAGACTCCTCCACGAGGATTACAAAAGGTATGACGGCAGCCAGTGCGTTCACCGGCCCGAAAATATCAGCCCCGAGAAGCTCACGGAAATGTACTGGTGGCTTAACCGGAAGGTCTTCTCCCTCCCATCCATCATGCGCCGGACGGTCCTTAAAAAGGAAGCGGCCAGGCGGCCAGGAGTCCATCTGTTTGCCCTGGGAGCGAACCTGCACTACCGCCACTATATCAAACGGGGCATAACCCCCAATATCTTCTGATTTTACATTTCCAGGTCAAAGAGGTTTGCCAGATACCGGGCATAGGAGTGCTTGGCGGGGCGACGTACCAGTCTCAGGGAACGACGCACAATAAGGGGCAAGAGCACGAGGGTGAGGCGCTCTGCGTGTTCACGGAGCACATCGGAGTGATCCTTGAAGCTGTGGATGATGCTCTGCAGATTGTCGGTCATCATGGAGACCTCCATCTGGAGCTGCTTGAAGTCGTCGTCGGAGAGCACCACTCCCGTGCCGCAGCACTCCTTGCACAGGGGGAACAGATGGACCCAGAAAGAGGGCGCCCCCTCAGCGTTGAAGAAGTAGTTGTCCTTGATGGACCTGTTTTTCCCCGGGCCGTTGAACCCGGCATCGGTTGTGTAAAGGTGTTTTACGTGAGGACCCGATTCGCCCTCCAACTCAAACTCCCGGTCCTTAAAACAAACGGGGCATATGGTGTAATTTTCATTGGGCTGCATGGTTCACCGTCCGACTTTCAGTGTACCGCCCATTATCGAATAAACCGGTTATTAAATCAACCCCTATAACCATTCAGTGTGCAACAAAGGGAGGAGCCTAGTAATGAAGGGCAATGGAAGCACCGACCACAACCCAGATACCGAAATAGTCGTTGGCGGTGAATTCCTCCATGGCGCCGTTGGCGTTGGGCGCGATCAGAGTGTCTTCTGTTTTGAAGAAATGACGGTACGCACGGACGAAGCCACCCACGGATAGCTCTGGTGTGATGAAGTAATTGATACCGGCACCTACGCCGACGACACCACCGGTGAAGGTAATGGAATCAGTCTCATAACCATTGAGATCGTAGTTGGTGAGTGAGAGAGCGCCCACACCCACGACTCCGGAGAGCCATATATCCATAAGGCCTGCGGGGATATAGAAGCGACCCTCAAAACCGACCATTCCACCGGTAACCTCGGTCTGGTAATCGCCGAGAGTGGAATCAGAAGGGGACACGGAACCACCCACGTGAACGCCCATTGCAAACTGTGGAGTGGATCTAAAGAGCCAGGAGTAATAAATGCCCCCACCGGCCACATGATTGTTGGATATTTCACCGGTCATGGCCGAGATCGTGGCGGAACCCTCATGAATCTGGCCGATGCGTCGGGGCTCATACATACCGGGGATGCCAACCCCGGGACCACCAACGTGTGAAGGACCGGG
>JAHJLU010000586.1 GCA_018821745.1 Myxococcota bacterium
CATCGATGGCCTTCTCGGGATTGTTCTCAAGGGAGATATCCGCGATGAGACGGGCGATCTCGATGGTCCGCTCCGGATCGTCTTTTACCGCACGCATGGCCTGCTGCAGCAGACTCACATGCCGCATGTAGTCGCTGTTGGCCTTGTAGTACTCACCGTAGAAATTGAGCAGCAGCGGGGAAGCGGGCTCGGCTTTTCGGAGCTTCTGGAAGTAGGGTTCTGCCGATTCCAGATCCCCCACTTTCTTCCACCAGAGCATTCCCAACTGCAGGTAAATACCGTCGTCGGGATTGCGACTGTTTTTGATTTCGTCTTCATAGAAGGCGATGAGATCCTGCATGCGACCGAGAGAGGTGTATGCGTCTACCAGCAGGGTCTTTGCCTTCTCTTCACGGGGGTTGATTTCAAGGATTTTATTAATAAAATCTATGGCTTCTTCAGATCTTTCCAGGTGCTCGATGAAAAGTTCCACGATCTCCAGCATGGTGGCGATGATGAGATCCGTGTCTTTAAGGAGCGAGGATGTCTTGATAAGCAGATCGGCTAAATCCTTATAGTTTTTTGCCTTTCTGTACACAGTCGCCAGATGCTTGGACACCTCGACATTGGAGGAATCATTTTCCAGCGCGAAGAAGAGCAGTTCCTCGACTTTGCCCAGGTCATCAGAGTACTTCGAGGCCACTTCAGCCGCCCGGAAAAACATATGTGAAGCGAGCTCAGGCTCCGTTGCGCTCTCTGCCTCGGAGATGAACTTATCGAGGAGTCTCTCCCACGCGGATGCTTCCAACTCCAGATCTTCCAACTTGAGGACCAGATCCTCGTTGTCGGGATCCAAAGCGACAAGTTTCTTATGGATCTCAATGCACTCGGCACCGTTCCACAGATCGTTGTCCGCATAATCAGCCGCAAGCTCAAGCAGCTCCTTGTTTTCGGGATCATGCTCAACGGCCAACTTAAGTAGTTGGTATGCTAGTTCAATTTGGTGAGCCCCCACTGCTTTTGTGTGGGATTTCTGAAGGAAGGTTGTCCGCTCCTCTTTAGAAATCGCTTCATTGGCAAGCTTTGAGCGAATCTCCTCAAAAAGCTTTTGGTCTTTGGGGGATCTGATTAGATTGGCGACTAGAAGTTTGATTTCTTTGAGCATATCCTCTCTCTTCTTATACAAGTTAGAGTTGTTTTTACTCTTGGCGCATACATGCTCAGGATGGTAAACCTTTCCACCCTCTGTTGCAATGGCAAAACACAAATAGCCATGGTTTTTACCTTTTCAATTCAAAGCGCGAACCATGACTGGAAAAGCACCTCGGTCACTTTCCCCTTCCGGAGAGTATCCTGAAGAGATCTCCTCCCGAAGGTGATTTTTTCTGCGAAAAAGGGTTCAGCCGTCGTATTGGGCCATCTCGATCCAGAGCTTCCGGAAATGATTATCAAAGGCGCGTACAGCACCTGGATCGCTTGTTGTGACAATGTTTTCGTTGTTGTAGAGGCTGGCACTTTTAGTCCAGTTAAAACTGCCTGTGAGCAGAGCTTCGGAATCCCTGACAGCAAATTTGTGGTGCATGTGATTCGACGTGCGATCAATCCGCACGGGGATCCCCATTTTAGCCAGTTTCTGGATATCAGATCCCAGGTCCAGAGTCTTGTCGTTGTCCGAAAGAATCTGCACCTGCACCCCGCTGCGATGGGCCTGTGCTATTTCCTTGGCGATGGTGTCATCGCTGATGGTGAAGACACAGATCTTCAGGGTCCTCTGCGCCGCCTTGATGAAGTTCACAATAGCGATAAGACAATCGTTTCCGGGACTAAAATAGGACTCAACCGCATGCTTCTCCTTCTCGTCACCGGCCAGGAGGGTTTTATTTGCCACCTCAAGCCAGTCGATTATAACCGAGAGGTTCTCCTCGTTGCCACGCTCCCGGGCAATGGAGAAAATCCTGCTGCGCAAAAATGCCAGATCCCTCTTCTCCAGATTTGCTTCCTCGATACGGGCCTTGATCTCCTGTTTCTCCGTGCGGGTGAAGAGACCATCTTCGAGCGTCTTTTCAAAGGCAGTGATGATTTCGCTGATTTGGGGCTGCATTTCCTTTTCTCCTTTTTGAGGTAATATACCCTCCTTGCCCAAAAACCGGAATAAAAAGCACCCTCCTCTATGTACCGTTTTTCTCAATCGACGATTTGAAAATTATCATTTTGCCCTTCCCCCGCTTCCATGTTTCGCCATGGGAGGCACGAAATCTCCACTCCCTCAAATAGATTGTCAATCCCCCGGGGACTTGGCATAGTTGGAAAATTCACAGAAGGATGCCCTCATGAGTGACCCACAAAAAAAACCGGTGTACGCAGTGCCCGTTACCTTCAAAGCCCCTTCCCAGGCAGGGTGCATTGTGAGTGTTGCCATCGGGGCGCTGCTGACCGCCGGGCTCACAACCTTCATGATCTCACGAAATATTTACCTGGGGCTGGTTATCGGGGCGGGGCTGCTCTTTTTCATTCTTGTGACCATTGGGCTCACAACCTTCTCATTGCGATTTGTCCCCGAGAAGAAAGGGGCCATCACCTTCGACGGCCAGAACCTGGTCTTTCCTTATCCCCCTGTGACTGTCAACCTGGGCTCCACACACCTTGTACGCATCGACGGCTATCCTGATCGCTGTGCCATAACATTTCTCCAGGGGAATATCCCTCCCCTGCCCCTGGTGGTGAATGGCCTCGGGCTGACACAGCTTCGCGCTGCCTTTCCCACGCCCGGATTCATCCGTGAGGGCATGCAGACCGACTACCTGCAGGGCTTCTCCCTGGACCACAGTGATCCGGCGACGGGAGCATTCATTTCCCGTCTCATGGAAGGCATGGGCCGTTATGCTGAAAACAACAGCCGCGTGAGCCTCTTTGACCGCCTTCCCTTCCAGGAGCGCTGCGAGCCTGGAGCACCAGCCATTTCCCTCACCCTTGATCCCAACGAGGAGGTAGACGATGCGTTCAAAGAGGGGACCGGGAGAACAACTGATCCGGAGTTCAGCGCCGCTGCCCAGGCCTTCAATGGCATTAAAATCCGCATCGACGCCCGGGACGCGCAGGATAATGAACTGAGCCTCGCCCTCTCAAAAGACTACCTCATGCTCTTCACCAGAGAGAAGAAGCTGCTCTCCAGAGAGTTCCATATGCACTGCCGGTTTCTCCCCGTCCATGGACTCAAGGTTTCCATTGCAGAGCACACCGTGAGCCTGGGCGGGGGAACCAACAACTCCCTGCGTTCCACCATGGTCTTCCCCGCTCTGGCAATCCACGAGGCGGGAAACCCGGAGCCATACCGCTTCATCCAGCAGTTTACGGTGGAACACGGCAACAAGGACGAGGACGCCTTTGACGCCATCACCGCCTACGTCGCCACTCGATGACCATCCCTATGTGGCTGTACGGGGATGGAACCTCTCATTATCAAGAATGGGGGTGAGCACTTTTTTCGTTGTTGTACAATGCACCAGGAGTGCAGGCCATGGTGGTCTTCCATCAATTATCCGGCCATGATTCAGCACTTTCCCGGCAAAAGAGAGGAAACGTGATCCCTACAGCCTGCGCCACAACAGTCCACCCTGAAGGCCCCCATTTATGAACTGGCTCATTCCTGCGGTAATTTCCACACTGGCCAGCTCGGTCATCCTCTTTTTTGTACACGCCTACCTGTACCATTATGAGCGGGATCGATCACTCAAGATATGGGCCATCGCATGGGGTGTCTACTCCCTGCGATTTATCTTCCTGGTGTTGCTGATCTATCTGAAGCATCCGGTGTTTCTCATCCTCAATCAGGTGAGCAGCGTCTGGTCTGGATTTCTTCTTCTCTGGGGAGCCTATCTCTTCTCCCATCGAACCTTCCCCCGCGCCTGGATACTCTTGTCAGGTCTCTGCTCAGTTTGGATCCTCTTTGCCATATCCTTCAGGCTTGATTTTCTGTGGCTGACCCTGCCCACTTTTGCCTTCCTGGGGCTGGTGAATATCTGGACGGGGAGTCTGTTCCTCCGTTTTAAAGGTATTGGGATATCAGGGAGAGTCACGGTTGCCGCGATCTTTATTCTGTGGGGCCTGCACAAATTGGACTACCCCTTTCTCCACTCTCTCACTTGGACCCAGCCCTGGGGATATATGGTCGCGGCAGTCCTGGGCCTGACTGCCTCCATCGCCACACTGTTTATTTATTTTCAAAAAACGCGGGATGCGCTCAGGACCAGTGAAGAACGCTTCCGGGGAACCTTCCACCAGGCGGCTGTGGGAATCGCCCGGGTGAGCCCGCGGGGAGAGTGGCTGGAGGTAAATGCCAGACTGTGCGAGATTTTGGGATACACACCCGAAGAGCTTCGGGGATTGACCTTCATGGATATTACGCACCCGGAAGATACAGCACGCGATCTCGAAAATATGGAACTGCTGCTCCAGAACAAGCTGCAGACGTATAAAACCGAGAAACGCTATCTCCCCAAAGACGGCCGCATTTTGTGGGTCCTGGTGACCGTTGGATGTGTGCGAAACCACGATGGGAGTATTCGGGACTTCATCACCGTCATCGAAGATATCTCCGAGCGAAAGCGTGCCGAAGAGGAGCGGGAGCGCCTCGTCCTTGCTGTGGAGCAGTCCAGCGATTCCATCGTCATCACCGACACCGAGGGCCGGATCCAGTACACCAACCCCTTCTTCCAGAAGATAACCGGATACAGTCGCGCTGAGGCCCTTGGGCAGAATCCGAGAGTATTGAAGAGCGGCATGCACGACACCGGTTTCTATGAGTCCATGTGGGAAACGCTGCTGCGTGGGGACACCTGGAGCGGACGGATCGTCAACAAAAAGAAGAATGGGGAGCTGTACACCGAGGAGTCCGTCATATCCCCCATGATAGACACCCACGGCACAACCATCAACTATGTGGCGGTAAAACGGGACATCACCAGGGCAATTGAGCTTGAACAGCAGTTCTATCACTCCCAGAAGATGGAATCAGTTGGCCAGCTGGCGGGAGGAATAGCACATGACTTCAATAACCTGCTTCAGGCAATCCTGGGTTATGGAGAGTTGGCCATGATCGACGCCGCCCCGGAGTCAGAGCAGGGAAAGAACATTGAAGAGGCTCAGAAGGCAGCAAGGAGAGCAGTCTCCCTGGTGCGGCAACTGCTGGCCTTCAGCAGACGTCAGGTCCTGGAGATGGTCGACGCGGATCTGAACACCGTGGTTTCAGATATGGCTAAAATGCTGCGAAGGATTATCAGCGCGGATATCGCACTCCAACTTCAGTTGGACGCGGATCTTGGCTCAATACGAGCCGACGTGGGCCAGATTGGGCAGATACTCACAAACCTCTGCGTCAACGCCCGTGACGCCATGCCCAACGGGGGGACCCTCACCATCAGAACAGCCAATGTTCTGTTCCGGGAGGAAAAGAGCCTCCGCCCGTCCTGGGCGATGCCGGGGAGATTTGCCCTGATGAGCATCAGCGATACGGGACATGGCATGGATAAAGAAACCCTTGAGCACATCTTTGAACCCTTCTTTACCACCAAGGAGCAGGGGAAGGGGACCGGCCTGGGCCTCTCCACCGTGTATGGTCTGGTCAGGCAGCACAACGGGTTCACCCACGTTGAGAGCGAGCCGGGCACCGGCACGATATTTCATGTGTATCTGCCCATCACGGACAGCACCATCACCGCTCGGGAGCAGGGAACTGACAGCACCACCCATGCGGGCACCGAGACAATCCTTCTGGCGGAAGATAACCCCTTTGTCCGTGAGTTGGCGCAGACCATCCTGGAAAAAGCAGGCTACAGGGTCTTCTCGGCGGTTGACGGAGTTGAAGCCCTTGAGATTTTCAACTCACTGCAGGGAGGGGTGGACCTGGCGATCCTCGATGTTGTCATGCCACGCCTGGGCGGCAGGGAAACATATGATGCACTCCGAGCGCGTTCCCCTGAGCTTCCTGTTGTTTTCGCGTCGGGCTACAGTACAGAGTCCATTCACAAAGATTTTATCCTTGATGAGGGGATTTCGCTGCTGGCAAAACCCTTCAACCGTAATGAGCTGCTGACCCGAATCCGAGACGAACTTGACAGAACGCTGAAGACCTGACGGCGCTGTTCCTCTTGTTTCAGTCCGATATCCAAGAACCAGGTGTGAGATTGGTCACACACAGACCACTCCCTTTTTCTATCCTATCAATTTTCATTGACCATTCGTTCCAAATGGCTAACTTGCCCACCTGCACGCCACACGGCTCCCGTGTGTAGTGAACAATGCCAAATCCCCTTAACCAATTATTCCCAAGGAGGGAACCGTGAAAACATTTCTATTCTCGATCTTTGCCATCACACTCCTGGCTTCATTTTCCGTTCAGGCACAGACCTGGTGTGCTTCGAGCAACTGTGAGTGGAGCACCTCTGACAGCGCCCTCGAGTTCACTGACTCGCTGACCAATGAATCCGACGGGATCCTCCATGAGAACTGGCCCGTTTACAGCTGGTCCATCGCCATCTTTGACAGCGACAAGTTCGATGACCTCATGGGCAACGTCTACTATTTCAAAAATTTTATCGCCAACCGGGTCCGGGAGATCTGTGTAGCAAAAAGGACCGAATGGGGCTTTACCGACATGGCCACCTGCGACTCTGCTCGCACCTACATCCGAAACAGCTACCTCCACAAATACACGGGCTCCACCATGGATGAAGCCCTGACGGATACCTTCTGGACCGTCGATGAGGACAACTGGTTCTCCTACGCATCCTTCAACGCCAAGTCCGAAGCCTATGTCCAGGATGGCACCAAGCGCGTTTACGTAACTGAGGATTTCTGGCACCAGGAGCGGCTCGTGAGAGGAAACGGCTGCGAAATGGATCACCTCCCCATCGTGGTCGACCTTGATGAAATGACCATCACCTTCATCAGCTCCGAGCTCTTCGACTAGAGCGGACACCAGTTACAAAACGTATCTTGAGCAAAAGGGAGTATAGGAAACGTTTCAGTTCCTGGCATATAAGCTTTTGGAGAAGGAACAATGAATCGTGCCGCAGTCTTCCCTGGGACAGCGACACAAAAGACTGCGGGCAAGATGACCGCGGTCCCAGCAAAGATAGCGGCCCCTTACATCGGGGTTTGGGCGACAAGCCCCAACTGGCTCTTTGCCTACACAAAGATGCGGGGGATCACTTTGTTTTTTGGTCGATGCGTCTTGGGAAACGGGTGGTGTTCTGTTTTTGGAATCGCTGGCGACTGCGTATCTTTGTACTCTTGAGTGGGGTCACTTTTTTGCCCGCAGGAGCGACACCCACGGTGATGCGCGGAGTTTTTGAGCCAAAAAGATTGGTCGCAAAGGTGATGAGGTCCTCTTTTGTCACCGCCTCAATCGCCTTGATCCGCTGCGCCCGGTAATCCCACACTCCCCCAAGCCTGATACCCGCGTGATAGAGATAGGCAGCCCACTCTCCCATGGTCACAAGCGCTGCCTTGTTGGGTGCGATGAGCCCCTTCTTGTATTTCTTGAGATCCTCCAAACTGAGGTTTTTAAGGCGGGACAGATAGGTTGGCAGCCAGGCATCCACGAGTTTCTCGGAATTCTGCGGGTTGGAGCGGGGGGACTGTATAAAGAACCGCATCCAGAGGGCATTGTCTGTTCTGCGTGGGTAGGCGCCGACGACGTACCCCAGCTGCTTCTCCGTGCGCATCGTGTTGTAAAACCGGCCCGACAGGTGGTTCGACAGGAGCTGGGCGAGGGCCAGGGTTTTAAAAGTCCGGGGTCCTATCTGAAAATCACTGAGCCACCCAAAATTCCGAACCTTGCGTGCCACAGTCATGTACACGCGTTTGCCGGCGGCCAGCTGCAGCGAGCGGTCGTGGTGCCACTTCTCCCTGGGCAGCCGTGTCCCGCCGAGGATGCTGAACACCTGCCCCAGTGACTTCTCTACGCTCTGCGTCTTATAGTTACCATATGCGACTCCTTCCATGGACCACACATCAAAAAGATGGGCCGCGTGGCGCCGGAGTTCGGGCAGCGTGATCGTGGGCAACGTGGAGAGCAGCTCATCGAGGGTGAGCCCATCGGGGTTCAGAAGCTCCGACATCTGGTTCGCTGCCTGCTTGAGCGCCGACGCGAAACGGAAGCTGCCAAAATCACGAAGCGCCTGGTTTTTGACGTCATCAAACTCACCTGGTGTGAGGGGAAGAGACCGCAGCCGCTTTGATATTTGTGCGAGCAGCACCGACTGCTTGTTTGTGAAACCGCTGATGGAGATGCCTATCCCCTCACGTGAGCTCCCTACATTAAACATGAGCCCTGCCATCTTGGGAAGATACAGGAACTCGCTGTGGGCAACATTGAAGGCCCGAACATAGAGGAACGAGAGCACCTTGGCCCGTGTGCTTTTCATGACAGCCGGTGTGCGCAGGGTGAGCTGCAGGTTCCCCTTGGGAAGGTGTACCTCGCTGTCCTTCATCAACCAGACAACACCCCTGGCATCATCAATAACCTTTTCGGGCGTACCCTGGCCACCCTTCACCAGCTCCACATCACTGGGGATGTAGGGATTTGTCACAGGGAGATGCATCCCTGGAAGCGGTGTCGCACTGGCAAACTGCTTTTGCTCAGCGTCGCTCATTTTCCGGATGGAATACTTGATGTTGTATATCTTCTCCACCTTGTCCGTCACACTTTTGGGTGAGATGTAAAAGGCACGCATGTTGGCGGGAGTGATGGCGTCAAAGAATGTGTGCAGATCCTTGGCCGAGAATACATGGAGGAGAGAGCGCTCCCGCAGAATATCCTTTCCCGGATAATATCGCATGTCGAGGGCCAGTGACTGGGCTTTGGTGCCCCCCTCGAGGGGTTCCCTGAACCGAAACTCGATGGCCGCCATCTTTTTCAGTTCATCAAAGGTGCCCCTGGCCTCCCACTGCTTTTTCATCAGGTTGAAATAGGCGAAAAATATTTCAATCACCCTCTTTGGATCCGTCTCCCCTTTGGCCGTGAGATTCATGGAGACAATGAACTCGCCCTGCATGGATTGACTCCTGCCCCCCGCGCTCACGCTCGTGGCGAGGCCCTCTTTTTTGAGGACCGAGTGGAGAGACCCTTGGCCCTCGTGGCCAATCACGTGGCCCAGAATTCCCAGTGGAGAGAGCCGCCAGTACTGGTAGGGTGACGGCGTCTGGAAATAGAGGTCCAGCTTTTGCCTGGGTCCCACGGGCTTTATTTGCACAAACGCCGGCATCACCGAGGCGTCGAGGGGCTGGCGCGCGACCGGCACCACAGCGCTCTTTCGACGTTTCACCTGTGAAAAGAGCGCCCGCGCAAACCGCTCCTGCTTAGCGAGGGGAAGCTTGCTGATGATCACCAGCGTCATCCGGTCGGCGCTGTAGTACTTCTCATAGAAGGAGATCAGGATTTCCCGGGTCACTCCCCTGAGGGTGTGGCTGTTCCCCGTGCTGAAACGACACGCCACATGGTCCTTACACGCCACCAGCTTTGAGAGGTGGTATTCCCTTCTCCCATTATGCTGCCTGCCGTTAATAAACTCCGATTCCACAGCGTTTTTCTCCCGCGCCACATATTTCGGGTTGAAGGTGGGAGCGATGAAGAAATGGGCAAACTGATCGAAGGCTTTCGCAAATGCATCGTCAACAACATCAAAATAGTATGTAGTGTTCTCCACCCCGGTCGCCGCGTTGAAACTGCCGCCATTTTTGTCGATAAAGAGCTGGTAGTCTCCCACTTTGGGGTATTTTTCCGTGCCCAGAAAGAGCATGTGCTCAAGAAAATGGGCGAGCCCCGGATATGCGCCCGGTTCCTGGTAGGATCCCGCCGCCACATTCAGCGCCGCCGCGCTCAGCACCGCCTTGGGGTTGTGCACCAGCATCACCTTCAGCCCGTTGGCGAGGGTAAAGGTTTTCGTGGGTCTTGTGGATTTTGCCGCCTGCTTGTTCACGACAAGAGGGTGTGGTTTTTGTGCGGGCGCCTTTTGCGGCGGCTTCGTCGGAGTGGTGCAGGCGACTGTGATAAAGAGCATGGAGAAGAACAGGGTGATCTTGGTCATGGATACCTCGGAGTAAGGGGCAACACAAAACACGCCCTCAACCCACCAGGAGTCTTTGAGGGGCGCATAAACTGGATGTGAGGCTAGATGCTATGAAAATAGGCGTCAAGAGGTTTGTGCAGGAGCCAACCAGAGCGCGTGCCACCCTGCCCCCCTGCCCCGGACACGCGCCGCCCCGGGGTGCATCACTCCATCGCAGAAAAGAGTTTACTCAGGGGAGACCGTGCTTTACACCTGTGCGTGAAAGGTTGAAACTATGCAGACACATCGCATTTGGGAAATTGACCAGCAGTTTTATTGCCCGCTCATTGGCATCAGCCTTGATCTGGTGGATCAAAAGCAGCTCCTCAAGAAGTTTGGCTTTGAACCACTGGGGGAAGGGGGATACGCCGCACACACCACATTGATAACAGAATCAAAACGGCCAGGACCCCTAGCTGAAGCCGTGGAGAGCAGCCTCAACAGAAAATGGAGGCGCCAGATAGCCGCATGGGGAAAGGTACCGGTTGCAGCGTGGATGGACCATTTCAGGGAGACGCTCTCCTCCTCCACCGCGGGCGCGCTGGTGTGGTATTCAGCGGCCTACTGCTCCCTGGACCCCGGGGATCGCCGCACCGTGTACGGGCTGGTTCACATGCTCCTCCACAAGCAGTTTTTTGAGGAGACCGTCCGGGTGGACACGCTCAATCATCTGAAGAAGAAAAATGTCGAGCTTCAGGAACAAACCCAGAGCCAGCGGGAACGGTACCGGAACCAGCGCAGTGAGCTCAAGAGAGTGACCGCCCTCCTGACAAACCGTGATGAACGCATACAAATTCTGGAGAATACGCTGGCCCAAAAAGATGAGTGCGATCAGGATTCCAATGAGCAGCAGCACCTGGCGGAGTTAAAAGAGAAGCTGCGCCACACGGAGGAGATCCTTGCTGCCAAATCGGAACAGGTCGAGACGCTGAAGATGGAGACGAAGGAGCACAAAGAGCAGCTGGAGAAGCAGCTGGAGCTCACTGAGGAGATCCAGAATGATCTCATCTCACTCCTTGACCAGTACAACCGGCTGCAGGGAACTCCCGACCGCTGCAGTCACTGCACACTCATGGGCCAGACGATCCTCATGGTGGGAGGGATAACCAAGCTGCGCCCCTTCTATGAGGATCTGGTGGTAAGAATGGGAGGAATCTTTGATTACCATGACGGGTACACGGCAAATGGCACAAAGACCCTGGCGTATCAGGTGGAGCGGTCCAATGCAGTCCTCTGCCCCGTGGACGTCAACAGCCACAGCGCCTGCCTGTTCGTGAAGAAATGCTGCAAGGAGAACCAGATCCCCTACCACATGATCCGCTCCTCCAGCATCAGTTCCGTCCACAACACCCTCACCGAGATCGCCACCGCCCTCGTCCTTGATGCATCGGAGCCCGGCAGTCCAGCCAGTTGAACCAAATCACTCCTTGATCTGAAAGTGGTAGGGGTAACTGATCTCAAGCGCCGTATCGCTTCCCCCCGTGGGGAAGGTCCACTTCATCATTTTCCTTTTCATGCAGGCAATCAATTCGGGGGAATGGATGGTGTCCCTGAGAATGGTCACTTTCTGCATAATACCTTCTTTATCAGCATGGAGTTTCACCTGCACCACACCCTGGATTTTGGACTGCTTCTCAAGAATTGCAAGATAACATCTGCGGATGGATCCCCTGCAGCGCTTCAGTGTGCTGCGGATGACACTCGCCGGGAGCACCTTCCCCGGCTGGCTGAGGACATCGGATAACCCTGAGATCCTGCAGGCCAGCTCCTCACGAAGCCCGGGATCCTGCTCGGCGACAAGCTCGCTCACCAGCTTCTCCCGCTTTTTCCTCAGGGTCTCCAGGTGCCTGGCGATCCTTTCACGTTCCGCGGTTGCCTTTGTCAGCGCCTCCTGGCTTTTGATCTTTTCATGGCTCTCATTTTGGAGCGCCTTGCGTGAGCGCGCCAGCCTGGACCGCGAGTCTGCCGTCTCTTTTCTGGACTGGAAGATGGTGACCCCGACCACGATCAGGGCGAGGAGCCCCACCGCGGCGATGAGACCAAGAATCAGCCGCCGACGCCTTCCCCTGCCCCTCTCCAGTGCCGCAAGCAGCACAGACATGCTCTCAAACCTGTTTTGGGGGTCATGGCTCAATCCCCTGCCCAGAATTGTGCGTAACCACAGTGGAACACCCGCCCCTCCAGATACCGTGCGGACTTCCCCACTGGTAACCGAGAGCAGGAGGGCGCCATAGGTTTCTCCCTCAAAGGGGCGCACCCCGTGGAGTGCCTCGAACAGCGCCACACAAAAGGAGAACTGATCACTGCGGGCATCGGCGACCTGGCCCAGGAACTGTTCCGGAGACATGTAGGCGGGTGTCCCCATGACGGATCCGGTCTTCGTGACGGGATCCATGGATCCCTCAAGTCCGGCTGATTCAACGGTCCGAGAAATTGACGGGGCCGATTCACCGGACTCTTCAACGTACCGGGCCAGACCAAAATCCATGATCCGCACCCGCCCCTCCTGATCCACCAGCACATTGTCAGGCTTGAAATCCCGATGAACCAGCCCCGCCTTGTGCGCGTACTCCAGCCCCCGCGCCGCCTGGGTGAACAGGTCGAGGATCACGGGCAGGGGAGGTTCGGTTTTGAGTCTGGAGGAGAGAGTCTCCCCCTCCACCAGCTCCATGACAATCATCACACGCCCCTCATGGCGGGTCACTTCATACACGGTGAGGATGTTGGGATGGGAGAGCCGGGCCATGGCCTGGGCCTCCCGCATGAGTCTGCCCTCCCCGCCTGTCCCGGAGGAACCGGACTGTGCAGGCAGCAGCAGCTTTATCGCCACATACCGCCGCAGATTGGGATCGAAGGCGCAGTAGACCATTCCCATCCCGCCGGCGCCCAGCACCCCTTCAATCACATAGGGACCGAGGTGTTGTCCCGGACCGGGGTGTTCATCGCACCGGGCATTTGTGGCGCCTTCACGGACCGGTGCCCCGCCGGATTGAACCCCGCCCGAGGGTGAGGGGAGTGTTTGCGCCAGGGCCTCTGGAGCGACAGGCTCACTGTGGGGAGCCCGCTGCGTTGTCATGAGGGCCTGATCACTGTTGTCAGGGACAGGCAATTCTTTTGTCCCGTGGGGGTCTTTCGTCATGAAAACCGGTCCTGTGAAATAACCGCTCGCTGTGGGCGAGAAAAATTGATTCTTTTGATTTTACACAAAAACAAGCACCTTACCACGAATAAAATTCAGACCCTAACGGTGTGATGACAATAAGCCCCAATTCACCGCCATGCCCCCGCCAAATGGGTTGGATCCGCGAAATACCTCCCCTGGCACCTATTTACAGGAGCTGTGCTGATTGACAATGACATCCTTACAGTCAGTGGCACCAAACTCGGCCTGGATAACCAGGTGGGAGATTCCGAACTCTTTTCTGAGCAGCGACTCCATGGCATAAATCTTTCGGGTCACCTCACTGAGCGGGAGGTCTGAAACAAAATCCACGTGGGCCTTCATGTGGATCTCGTTGTCGTTGAGCCGCCACAGATGTACGTGGTGCATATTCTCCACCTGGGGATCCCGGGAGACCAGCTCCACTATCTTCATGACATCGATTCCCTCGGGGGTGAAATGCATCACCACCATGAGCCCCTGCCGCAGCACTCCCAGGGAGGCCACCACAAGATAGAGCGAGATGAGCAGCGCAAGAACGGGGTCCACCCAGAACCACCCCGCGTACTTCATGAGGAATCCGCCCCCCAGCACGGCCACGGAGGTGAGCATGTCGGTGAACAGATGGAGATACGCGGAGCGCATGTTGAGGCTGTGTTTGGCGTCACGGTGGATAAAGATGACCGACAGGCCGTTGACCAGAATCGAGAGCCCGGCGAGCCAGAGGATCAGGTCAGCACCAACAACCCTCGGTGACGCAAGCCTCTTCACCGCCTCAATGGAGATGTTTGCGGCGATGGCCAGCAGCGTGACCCCATTGATGAGGGCCGCGATGATCTCCGCGCGCTTGAAACCGAAGGTGCGCTCCTTGCTGTACTCGGAGCGCACCAGCCGATTGGCGATCCAACTGATGACCAGGGCCACCACATCACTGAAGTTGTGAAGCGCGTCGGAGAGGAGCGACAGTGACCCCGAGAGAAATCCCCCTATGGCCTGGGCCACGGTGATGAGCACATTCAGTACAATGGAGAAACCAAGCGCCGCGCCACTGGCGTGATGATGCCCGCCGTGGTGATGTCCCTGGTGCTCTTGAACATGGTGGTCTTCATCATGGTGGTCATCCCCTGATCCATGATGCTCATGATGATGTTCCAAATCCATGGCGTATCCTTTACCCTGCGCTGTGCGGGAAAAAAAGCGAAAGACAATTCCAGCATACCGTACCGGGAGCGCCGGCGAGAATCAAGTGGGATAAGCAGGAAACGCGCCCACAAAGCCCGGCGGGCATTACTCTTCGCGGTTCCACAGCCACGGGGAGAAGACCTGCGAAGCCTCGTAACGGTTTTCGTAGAGCGCCCCTTTATACAGCGCCTCGGTCTCCTTCCCCAGCGCATACAGGGCATCGAGGGAAGAGTTCCGCAGATTCGCCACCACCAGACCACAGCCGGCAATACCGGGATTGAACGGGAGGGGGTTGTCCGTCAGCAGCGAGAGATGAAGCTCGCAGGACTGGACCTTCTCGGTCTTCACCCGGGCGGCCTTGAGACCCTGCATGATAGCTGACCGGATACTCTTCTGCTCCGTCCGCGTCATGTACCCATACCACAGCACCGACCGCACACCACGCTGGGCCGCTTTGATAAAACAGTCCAGATAGGTGCGACCCTGGTCGTTGGGAGCCAGTATGAGGTAGGGATCAAAATGGATAAAAGCCGAGGAATCGAGGTAGTCGATCATGCCGAAGGTTCCCTCGATGCTATCCTCTGCCCGGACGCCGGCTTTCTCTTTTTTCCCCGCCTTTTCAATGTACCGCTGAAGGGACTCCACTGCGGCGGGATCCAGATCAA
>JAHJLU010000587.1 GCA_018821745.1 Myxococcota bacterium
AACACTGAACGGCTGATTGCCTGCTCCCGGTGGTGCTCACACGCATCAACCAGATTGGAGATGGCCTGCTTCACCCGAGCGTTGCACTCACGTATCTTTTCTTCCGTGTCGAGATCTTCGGGTTTGAAGGAGATGGGTTCTCCGATGGCGAGGACGATCTTCGTGGGTCTGGGAACGGGAAACTTGGGGAAGATGTAAAAATCCAGTCCGATGTTGAGGGGTTCCATCATTTTTTTTACGATGTATCTGTTGGTGGTAAGCCACCAGGGGATGGCCTCGTCGATGCCATAAAAGCCAATGGGGACAATGGAGATGTGGGGGACTTTTTTGAGGAGGCGAAGATATCCGGTGTGAAACGTGTTTATGCGGTTACGGACATCGGTGGCGTCGGTTCCTTCTGGCATGATCACCACATTTTCCCCGTCCATCATGTGCTCTGCAGCCAGGTCCAGGTTGGCCTCGATGCATCCCATTGCCTTGAACCATTTCCCCATGGGACCCTCCAGGAAGTGCTTCCACACCATGGTGCGGATGGGTCTGTTGATTCCCCTCGAGGAGAGGACTCCCGCCAGCAGATATCCGTCGAGCCCGAAAAATGCCGTGTGGTTCATCACAAACAGATGGTTCTGCTGTGCGAGATCGGGCAGGTTCTGTGTCCCCAAAACTTCAAACTGGAAATAGAGTTCACTGAATTTATTGAATATTTTAAAGGCTTCCATTTTGATAAAGTCGGCAGTTTCCATGTCATTTTCCTTTGCCAGCCAGCCAATTCGGTCCTTGGATACAGCGGGGTAAATTGCAGGCTACTGTTCGCGTGTGTAATTTCGCATGAAATAATAACAGAAAGGCGGTTCATCGCAAAGGAGTGGTTGGGGAAAAGCAGGGGAAGTTGTGTGGTTACTTCATAACCGTTTTTGCGGGGGCATTGCGTTTGGGGACAGGCCCCCTTGTTTTTGCAGCGGTCGGTGGAGTTTTTGCAGCCGGGGCCGGGGCCACCGGCTTTTTGCCGGGCGTTTCGGCCTTTCCTTTGGTCGGTCGTGTCTTCTGGGCGGTTGCATCGGTTGTGTCGGATTTGTCGGGGAGGGCCGATGGTGTGCCATCATCGACCGTGGGGGTCGCGTCAGTGGTGCCCGCGGGCTGCAGGCTGCCGTCGGGGGAAATCTCCATTCCCCTCTCCGTGTCGGGCTTGTATTTTTTTCCCGGGATCCGGATGAGATCCTTGAGGGGCTGCTTTTGGGTTCCGAGGAGGTAGCCCCGGGTGACCCGGATGGGGATGGGGGGCGTCATCTCATAATAATATCCCTTGGTAGTGAGGTGAATCCTCAGGGCCCTGCCTCCGGCAAAGAGTGTGTTGCTCCAGTCAGCTTTCTGCTGTCCTAGGCGCTTGTGGGGATGGCGCCGAAGCAGGTTGGAGAAGAGCCGCAGGGCGATGTGGTTGTGGAGCCGGTGACAGCCATGGCTGTGGCCGATGCGGATGGACATATAGTTTACGCTGCCGTGGGTTCTGATACCCCTGTCGAGGTCGAGGATTTTTCCGTGACTTCGCTTGGTGAAGGTGTGGAGCGCCATGGCAAGGCCATAGGCCGAGGCATAGGAGGGGCCCAGGCTTGACCGTTTGATGACGGCTCTGGTTCTTCCACGAACCTCGGTGTAGGTGATGAGATCCCGTGGAGGTGTAGTGGGAGGTGGGAACCAGACAGGTGCACCCACGATGAATTTCCACTCCTTGGGACCCAGATCACTGCCCTTGTATTTCAGGTAGATCTGATTCTCGATGTACTCTTCCTGCCAGCCACCGGCTGTGGTGCCCATGCGAGCCAGGGGAATATGACGACCGTTATGTACCGCATAGAGGGTGACACTGGGGAGAATGGAGCGGGGCTGGCTCCTGCGCTGACCCGTGGGAGTGTAGGGGACGTCGTACCACAGGTCACCCACTGAATGTTTCACAAAAAACTCCATGTTCTTGCTGTAGTAATCGGGAAGCGCAGGGAGCTTCACGGCGATCTTCATGTTCTCGAAGTCCTTGGAGTGCTTTTGTTTGAAATAAGTCAGGGCCTTTTCTTTGGTCTCGATTCCCATCTCGATCATGACAATTTTGGTCATGCGGCCGATGAGATCGTTGCTTTTTGCAGCCTTGCCCAGTTTTCCGCCCGAGGAGACAGTGCCGTCCTCAAAAATGGCCAGGGAGTGGGCAACCCGCTCATGTATCATGCGCCTGAGTGCCAGGAAATCATTTTGGAGCATGGGCCTCGAGAGGTGCGCACGGAGCTTCTCGTTGAGGTATCCCCACCCGAAGATCATGTGCTTGCGCTCATATCTGCGTATCCCCTGCTTGAGTCTGGCGTCAAAAGCGTCTTTGCGGATCTGTTTTGCTGTGATGACATGCTCGCAGACAAGCCGCTGCTGCA
>JAHJLU010000588.1 GCA_018821745.1 Myxococcota bacterium
CCACGTTGACCAGGTTGTCGATGGTCCGCACGATATTGATAGAGAAGTCGCGGATGATGACAATCTTCACGTCCTTGCGGAGGGTCTTCTGGATCGACTTGATCTTTTTGAGGACCTTCGATGCCACCTTCACCGTGTTGGCCGAGGACTGTTTCTGGACCATTACCATGATGGAGGGGCCCGTGGGACCCTCGGCGAAGTAGGTCTGCTCGTTGGTGGTGTCGCGGATGGTGGCCACATCCCGCAGGTAGACCACGGCGCCGGTTCTGGGGTTCATGCCCACCACCAGGGAGTTGAGGTCTGTGGCCGCGGTCATCTCCCCGGGGACCCGCAGCAGGAAGGTTGTGTCGTTGACCGTGGTGTTGCCCCCCGGGACGGTCACGTTGGCGGAGGCGATGAGCCCCTTGACGGCATCGTAGGAGACGCCGGCCTCTTCCATGCGCCGGCGGTCGATCTCCACCCGTATCTCCCTCTTGATTCCCCCGATGAGCTGGGCCTGGGCCACTCCGTTGATCTTTTTCAGGGGTGTGACGATGTTGTCCTCGGCGTACTGCCTGAGCCGTGCATAGTTCTCGGGAGCGCACTGGATGGAGAAGATGAGGACCGGCATCATGGAGAGGTCCATCTTGAACAAGAAGGGCTCCTCTGCTCCTTCGGGGAGGTTGCGTTTGACCAGTCCGAGCTTGTCGCGGATGTCGTTGGCGGCATCGGAGAGGGTTGTCTCCCAGTCGAAGCCGATGGAGATGATGGAGATGTTCTCCTCGGACTTGGAGGTGATCTTGTCCACACCGCTGACGACAGCCAGCTGCTCCTCCATTATCTTAGTGACGTTCTTCTCCACCTCCTTGGGGCCTGCCCCGGGGTAGGGGGTGAAGACGGTGATCATGGGCAGCTCCAGCTTGGGCATGAGATCCAGGTTGAGGAACCCGATGGAGACGAGACCCATGAGGGTGATGGCCAGAAAGAAAATGATGGTGGCCGTGGGGCGGTTCACGCCAATCTTTGTGAGGCTCATTTGGGCACCTTTCCGAAGGTGGAGTGGAACTTGAAGGGGTCCTCCTCCATGAGTCGCACGGGCTGGCCGTCATAGAGGGCTCGCTGTCCCAGCACCACGACCTTTTCACCTTCCTTGAGGCCGTCGATGACCTCCATCTGGCTCTCGCTCACGATCCCCGCCTTGATGAGGCGCTGGGTCACCTTTCCATCTTTATATATGAAGAGGAAGTCGTAGCCGTCGCGGCGGATGACCACGTCCAGGGGCAAGGTGATGTGCCCTTTTCTCTCTTCGAGGATCAGGGCGACCCGGGCGAACATCCCCACCTTGAGGGGGTTCTTGATGATGCGCTCTGATCCGCTCACCTTCGCCTTGAACTCTGTGTTTGGGACCTTGATGCTCACCTTGAGGGTTTTGGTCACCGGGTCGAGGATCTCGCCGATCTGGTCTATTTCCCCGTAGAAGGTGGTTTTGTAGGCGTCCACGTGGATTTTGGCCTTCAGCCCCTTTTTCAGGTAGAGGATGTGCTTCTCGGAGACATAGATGTCAACCTTCATGGTGTCCAGCTGGGCGATAACCAGGAGCGGTGAGGTCTTCATGGCTTGGGCCGAGGTCATGAGGTCTCCCTTTTCCACGGCCTTCATGATAACAGTGCCGTCGATGGGGGCCTTGATGGTGGCGTCGGACCAGGTGGAGGAGGCCATGGACGCGGCCGCGTTGGCCATGTTCACCTGTTGTCTGGCGGCCCTCAGGCCCAGCTCCACCTTCTCGAAGTCGGCCTTGGGGATGGCCTTCTCTTCATACAGGTGTTTCATGCGGGTGTAGTTGGTGGACATGCTCTCCAGATTGATCCTGGCCTGGGAGAGCCCCGCCCGGGCCTGCCGGTACCCAAGGGCCATCTTCCAGGACTCAAGCCGCGCCAGGATATCCCCGCTCTTGACCACATCTCCCTCTTTCACCTTGAAGGACTCGATGATCCCGGGGACCAGGGAGAAGACCGTGGCCTGGGTCTTGGCCACCAGGGTCCCACTGGCGGTGATGGCCCGATCAATGGAGCTGCGCCGCGCGGGGGTGACCCCGACGATGAGCCGGCGATCCATGGACGAAAGATTCCTCTGCTTCTCCAGGTCCTGTTTCTTCTTCTCAATCCCCTTCTGGACGTTCTGGTACACCATATACCCGAGGCCACCGAGGACGATGACAGAGATAACAATGCTGACTATGCGCTTTACCATGGGATTGCGCTCCTTTTCAGTGTCTTCACGCCCATGGCCTGCATGAGGGAGGCGACACTCTTGTAGTATTCATAGATGGAGTTGGTGAGGGAGATTTGGGCTCCGTCATACCGGGTCTGGGCGTCGAGCAGCGAGACAGAGGTCTTGAGCTTTGCGCCGAAGCGCAGCTCCTCGAGCCTCAGCCCCTCGGCCGCCTCCTTGATGGCGATGCGGGCGATGGCGATCTTGTTCCAGGCGGTCTTCACCGCGAGGAGGTGACTCTTCACGTTCAGCCGCAGTCCCAGGCGGATCTGCTTCACCGTGGCGTCCAGCTGCTGGACCTGCGAGAGGATGAGGTCCGACTCCAGGTGCTTCTTGTTCCACTCCCAGGTCCAGGAGATGTTGATCCCCACGAACCAGGAGTTCTTGGGCTGCATGGTGCCCATCCCCTCGTTGTGCTGGTACTGGGCGATGACGCTGGCGGAAGGCAGCAGCATGATGCGGCTGGCCTTGTGGGAGAGCTGGATCATCTCCCGGCGTCGCTTGAGCTGGAGCAGCTCGGGCCGGCTCTCCTCCATGAGGGCGAAGGCCTGCCTGGCCGTGAGCGTGAGGAGCTGTTTGGGTGCGGGGAAGGTGTTGGTCAGGCGATAGTTGGCGTTCCCCGTCTCCCCCATGTGCATCTTCAGGACATCCAGGGAGAGGGTCACGCCGGACTCCGCCTGGAGGCGGCTCTGGATGGCGTTGCCCAGGGCGGAGTTGAGCTTGAGGACCTCGGATTTGGAGAGCAC
>JAHJLU010000589.1 GCA_018821745.1 Myxococcota bacterium
ATCTGGTTTCCCTCCTCGGGCCATTTCCCTCCCTCTCCTCCGAAGATATCGAGCTGCTGGCCCAGAAGGCGTCACAGACGCCGAATGTGCGGAACACCATCCCCGAACCAAACATCGATGATATCCGGGCCATCCTCACGGCCACCTTCCGGTAAAGCATGAAAAAATCCCTCCTCCTTCTCCTGGTGGCAGCCGTGGCCTGCAGCGCGGAGTCGGGCAAGCAAAATCAGAAGAAAAGTGACCCGCCTCATGGGATGTCACCCCCACGAAACACCATGAAAGCACAGGCTCTGGGGATGACACCCGGGGAGCCCGCGCAGACTGCGAAGGCCCCCCCGAGGCAGTCGGCTATGCTGCCGCCGCTCAAGAAGGTTGCGCCCGTGGGGCCCCGCGGCCCTGCTCCCCTAAAGGTCCCCGGGTTCCGCGACGCCTCCCATACGGCACCCTGGCCCCAGGGAGAGTGGCCCAAACCGGTGATCGTAATTCTCCACGGCAACTTTGACCGGCCTGAGTGGGAATGTGAGACATGGAACAGGGCCGCTGGTCACCTGGCCTGGTTGCTCTGCCCCCGTGGCTTTCCCAATCCATGGGCGACAAAGGCGGAGAACCGGTGGACGTACCGGACGCACAAAGAACTGAAAAAAGAGGTGGAAGGGGCGCTGGCCGCACTTGAGGCTGCCTATCCGGGGAAGGTGACTCGAAAAGGGATGATGCTGGCGGGGTTCTCCCTTGGGGCCATCCTGGCACCCCATTTTTTCCAGATCACCGGGAAGTTATTCTCGACCCTCTTTCTGGTGGAGGGTGGCCTGGAGCGCCTCAATCGGAAACAACTGACACTCCTCAAAAGATCAGGGCTCAAGGGGATCGCCTTCGCCATGGGAACTTCGAACGGCACACGCCTCGTGAAGCCCCTCCTCCCATTCATCCGCTACCTGAAGCTGCCAGTCTATTTTATTGAAATGAAGGGAGCCGGACACGGGTATGGCCCCCCGTTTACCCGGGCAGCAGGACCCATTATCAAAGAGTTCCTTCAGTTAGAGCACAAATGATTTATTGAAATTCCTGAAGCGTTTCCTGGATTCCCTTGTGAATCTCGTACCAGAAATCCAGCGCCGCCTCCCGCTTGTTCTCCTCGAACCGCTTCAGCCACCCGGCCAGCTCTTCACTCTCGTTTCCTTCAACATCCCGATGCCGTTTGAGAAACTCGTGGATGAAGTCCAGGTCCCGTTCCGACTCCCAGAAGACCGAGGCGTTGCGACTGTTGATGCGGGTGGCAGTAGCAGCGATGCTCTGCAGAAACTCATCCTTGAGCCCGAACAGCTCCTGCACCAGCTTTGGCGCCAGCTCCTCGGCCCAGCCCCGGTGGAATCTGCAGATACCCAGGTTATCGAGAATCAACTCGTGCTTCAGCCGCTCGGCATTGAAATTGCCCAGCAACCGCGGAGGGATGAAGTCGGCGCCATAGTGCATGTAGTATTTACCCATGATCGCCATGGGGGAGAGGGGCCCCGCCGTCCAGTACTGGTTGGGCACCATCCAGCCCTTGCGTCCGAAGGCGATATACACAAAAGAGTCGAGAACCCGCGTGCCCTTCTCGCGGGAGAGACGGCGGCCAAGCTTTCGCGCTCCCTCAGACAGATCAAGCACGGGATTCTCCGAGGTCATGTTGTCCAGGAGTTCGATCCCCAGTTTGGCATTATGGAGGGAGTCCTCCACAACCCTGAAGTCCTTGGGAGAGAAACGCGGGACATCACTCACGCCACAGTCCGCCGGGGTGAGAATCCCCTCGTGGAGGCACTCCATGAGCCAGGCGATGACCCCGCCGATGGAGATAGCGTCATACCCGAGGGTATCAGCGTGATGATTGAGAAGCTCGGCCGCACGCTGGTCAAAAATCCCGCTCAGGGGCCCCATGGTCTGGTAGGGTTCATAATCTTTTTTGAACTCGCCGTTCAACTTCTTGCAAACCGCCGAGCATGGCTCGCCACATGTCTTCTGCTGCTTGGTCTCTATGGTCTCCTCATTGAACTGCTTGAGGTAATGGTCCACCACAAAGTCCTTGTGCATGGTGAGCCGCTCCTCCTCGGACATGAACACGCTGCGGTAGTTGAAGGAGAGCATTCGCCCCTTGAGGGTCGTGTAATTGACGCCGAAGGTGCCCCCGGTTCCAAATTTGGGATCAAACCGATATTTTGTGGTGGCTTCCATATCTTTGGCCGCCATTCGCATCTTGTAGCGCTCCTGGAACCACTCATCGGCGACGGTGCGATTTCGGAAATCCTCATCGACGTAACTTCCGCCATAAATAACCGCCGCTATCCCGTGCTCCCTGAGCATCTTTGTCCCGAGTCCACCCCTCCCGGCCCAGGTGTCGACATAGGAGAGCTCGCCTTTTTTGATGGGCACACTGCAGATTCCCCCGGAGTCCGAATAGAGCGCGGCAGGACCAGTCGCCAGAATTCTGGGATCGCTGGGATAATCCGCACCCCAGCGCTCATAGACATGGTCCATGAGGGCGTAGATGCCTTTCCGGCCCTGCTTCCAGACACTCTGAACATTGACGGGATGGATAGACACCTCCACCTCCTCGCCATGGACGCGGTTGAGCACCAGCACAGAAGGGGTTGGTGCCTTTCCCAGGATGGAGACCATGTTGATCCCGAGGTTATCAAAGACCAGCCCCGCACCACCCATGGAGGAGATGTAAAAACCTCCCCAGGAGGGAGAGAAGCCGTTGAAGATCATCCTGTTTGATCCCGGCAAAATGGACCCGCAGAAGAGCCCGGTCCCGATATTCAGGGAGTTGTGTTTTCCGCTGAGGTGAAGTCCCAGATCAACGGGACCAAAAAAATCACCCACCTTGTAGCGTTTTACCCGGTAAAAGCCCGTTCCTGCGTCAACAAGGAGTACTCTCAGGTTAGCATCCATATTAGAATCCATAGGGAATCCTTTCTGTAGTGGCGTGGCGGGGGGG
>JAHJLU010000590.1 GCA_018821745.1 Myxococcota bacterium
AGAGGCCCGCGTGGTCGGACCCCGTGACCCCGGCAACGGGTGTGTCCAGGATTCTGGAGATGCTCAGGGGTGTGATTTTGTGGTTGAGCCAGATGTAATCGATGCGGATATCGGGAGCCGGCATGGGGAAAGTGTATCCGGGATCCAGGGGGTAAAGATTCGACCAGAGGTCGGAAAAACCTGCGTCGGTCATGAGGCTGTGGACGACAGCGTCGGGGCCCTCGTTAAAATCCCCCGTGAGTATGAGGGGCTCCGAGAGGGAATTGAACGCGGTGAGGGCAGAGATGGCGGCTGTTGCTTGATCCACGCGGGTCTGTGCGTCCAGGTGGTCCAGGTGGGTGGTCGCCATAATCACGGTTCCCAGTGGAGTCTCAACGCGGGCCATGACCACCTTGCGGAGGAAGGCGCCCATGGGTAGGGATGTTTCAGACTCATCAATGATTGCGTGGGGAGTGACCAGGGCGATCCCCTCGTCGTAGGTGTCCCAGGAGCGATGGGTCACCGTGCGGACGATCTGGTACTGTTTTCCTGTGCGTGTAGAGAGTGCGTTGATAATTTCAGTGAGGTTGTCGTGTCCCAGGGGCCCGTCTTCGGTACACACCTCCTGGACCCCAATGAGATCCGCATCACTGGCGGTCAGGGTGTCGACTATAAGGGGAAGTCGTGATGCAAAATCATC
Organism: Myxococcota bacterium; assembly: GCA_018821745.1. Lineage (GTDB taxonomy): Bacteria > Myxococcota_A > Polyangia > HGW-17 > HGW-17 > SZUA-580. Next base: position 680 of record JAHJLU010000590.1, read on the forward strand.
GAGAAGACAGCGGAGGTTCAGGGTGACCACTCGGAGATCGCGGGAGACAATCAGCGAGGGCGCCGTCTGGGGGGTCCACCCGTCGGTGCTGCCTTCCAGACCATCATCGGAGCGATCACAGTATTGCCACGGGCCGCTGTCATAGCGCACGCGGGCTCCCCAGTGGTAAGTGCCCTCGGAGAGCGGAGTGATCTGTCCCATGTACTCCACGTCGCTGCCGCATGAGAGGCAGGAGGCGTTGTAGTCGCTTGTCTCCCACTGCCATGAGGCATCCCCGGGATGGACTCCCGTGGGCCCAAATCCCACGTCTACTTCAAGGAACTCACGGATCGGTGGGGTTATGATCAGGCCGGGGAGGTCCACCCGTACGTAGAGGGACTCGGTGGCTGCTCCGGGGCTGGTCTGGGTAGTGAGGGGCCACTGTGTGTTGCACCACACCTCCTGGCGTGTGATAGTGTCGTCGATGATATCTGTGGCATCAGTTCCTGCGTCGGTATCAGTATGATTATTAGTGCTTTTGTCACCGGTGCATTGGGCGAAAAGAAAAATGAACACGAGGAGGGCAGAAAAATTCAGTCGGCTGTATGAGAGTTGTTCCATAGCGCTCAGTTTAGTGGAAAAATGGGAAAAGTAAAAGACGAGGCACATGAAATCTTTGAATTCAGAAGCGTTTGCCTTGTTCGGCGTGACGAGAGCATGGAGAATAGGGCGCAGGAACCTCCCTTGGAACGCTATTTATTTTCGAGTGATATATCATTTGAATGTACTGAGTGGAATACCTTAGTATATAAAGTTACAGCAGGAAATATCTTTGAGATATTAAGGCTATATGGAACAGTATAATGCTGTTTTTTTGTTATCCAAGTCCCCCGATAGCTTGATTCGAGAAAAAAATCACTCTTAATAATTGCGCTTTTTAAAAAAGTAAATTGAATTATGGGCAGAAATAAATAAGAGTGTCAGTGATTTTCTTGTTGCACTTGAGTTTTCTCAATGAACTCGAAGATGCAGTTGCCTTGGGATCATGGTGGTCCCCGTGGTGATTTTGCACCTTCCTTCTTAAAAGGGATTGAAATGTCACAGAAATCAACGATTATCTACACCCAGACCGATGAAGCACCGGCCCTCGCTACCGCATCTTTGCTCCCCATTTACAAAGCCTTTACGTCCCACGCGGATATTGAAATGGAGAGCAGGGACATCTCGCTTGCGGGGCGCATTATCGCTTCTTTCCCTGAGTTATTAACCGAAGATCAAAGAATAGGTGACCACCTTGCAGAGCTTGGGGCTCTGGCTAAAACCCCGGAAGCGAATATTATCAAACTCCCCAATATTTCAGCATCTATTCCACAGTTGAAGGCTGCAATCAAGGAGTTGCAGGAGAAGGGCTATGCGCTGCCCGATTATCCGGCTGATCCAAAAACCGAAGCAGAGATAGCCGCCAAGGCGAAATATGACAAGGTTAAAGGGAGCGCCGTTAACCCGGTACTCAGAGAAGGCAACTCCGATCGTCGTGCCCCAAAGGCTGTGAAGGAATACGCAAAGAAGCATCCGCACTCCATGGGGGCCTGGTCCGCCGACTCCAAAACCCATGTAGCCTCCATGCAGGAGGGCGATTTTTATGGCTCCGAAGTGTCGACAACACTTCCAGAGGCCTCTGATTTCCGGATTGAGTTCGTCTCCGAGAATAAAGAGGTCAAGATACTGAAAGACTACTCTCCCCTCGAGAAGGGCGAGATAATTGATTGTTCAAGAATGAGTATGGCAGCGCTCAAGGCGTTCTTTGCTCAGGAAATCAAAGATGCCAGGGACAAGGGTGTGCTCTTTTCTCTCCACTTGAAGGCCACCATGATGAAGGTCTCGGACCCTATTATCTTTGGTGCCTGTGTTGAGGTGTTCTTTAAAAATGTGTTTGAACAGTACGCCGATCTGTTTACAGAACTCGGGGTCGATACCCACAACGGGCTCGGCGATGTCTACGCAAAAATTCAGGGACATGAGAAACAGGCAGAGATTGAGAAGGCCCTCCTGGAGGCCTATGAGACGGGACCGCAGATTGCAATGGTCAATTCAGACAAGGGCATTACGAACCTTCATGTGCCCTCCGATGTGATCGTCGACGCCTCCATGCCCGCCATGATCCGCACATCGGGAAAAATGTGGAACAAGGATGGGAAACTCCAGGATACCAAGGCGACTATCCCTGATCGGAGCTACTCGGGGGTGTACAATGCCTCCATCGAGTTCTGTAAAAAGCACGGTGCGTTTGATCCCAGGACCATGGGTTCTGTGTCAAACGTGGGCCTGATGGCTCGCAAGGCGCAGGAGTACGGTTCCCATGACAAGACATTCCAACTGAACGCGAAAGGTACTGTTCGTGTGGTGACCAGTAAAAACCAGGTGCTCCTGGAGCAGAAGGTTGGAGCGGGAGACATTTTCCGCATGTGCCAGGTGAAGGATGCCCCCATCCAGGATTGGGTAAAGCTGGCTGTTAACCGAGCTCTGCACTCCCATACGCCTGCTGTGTTCTGGCTTGATCCCAAAAGAGGCCATGATGTAGAGCTCCTGAAAAAAGTAAACCGGTATCTCAAGGACCACGATACACAGGGCCTCGAGATTCATATTATGTCCCCTGTTGAGGCGGTTAACTTCTCCATGGAGCGCATAATCGAAGGCAAAGATACCATTTCCGTCACCGGCAATGTGCTTCGTGACTATCTCACGGATCTTTTCCCCATCCTGGAAGTTGGCACTTCAGCAAAAATGCTCTCTATTGTTCCACTGATGAATGGTGGAGGACTCTTTGAGACAGGTGCCGGGGGCTCGGCGCCCAAGCATGTTCAGCAGTTTACCGAGGAAAATTTCCTTCGCTGGGACTCTCTTGGAGAGTTTCTTGCGATGACCGTGTCCTTTGAGCACTGCAGTATTGTCACCAATAATCCAAAAGCCAAGGTGCTCTCCGATACGCTCGATACCGCCGTCGGGAAGGTGCTGGAAAACCAGAAATCTCCGGGGCGTGAGCTTGGGACGATTGATAACCGTGGTTCCCACTTTTATCTGGCGCTTTATTGGGCCCAGGAACTGGCCGGCCAGTCATCAGATGCTGAACTGAAGAGTGTCTTCACTCCCGTCGCAGAAAAACTGGTTAACAATGAAGAGCAGATAGTGGGAGAGTTGTTGGCTGTGCAGAATAACCCTGCGGATATCGGAGGATATTATCTTCCGGATGCAGCAAAGAAATCCTCTGCCATGCGTCCCAGCACACTCTTTAACTCAATCATAGATAACCTCCATAAATAGACGGGTACATTACAATAATAAGTTGTGGGGACTCTAAAAAACACAGTTTCCTGAAAACCGGGAAGCGGAGGTCAAAGACCATGTTCGGTTCATCTGGAAATTATTTCCACTTGAGTCTCCATCCGTTTCAGTTCATTCTCTCTTCATGAAGATACTATTCATTTGGCTCCTCTCGGTAATGACAATCCTTTCCTGTCGAAAAACTGCGACCAGGGAAGATGCTTGTCTCGTTAAAGAAGATGTAAAGTTCTGCCTGAGTGAAGGTGGTGTTCTCCTTTCTTCCCAGTGTCCGCGAGTTCGAAATCTCTATAAAGCGTTTCAGTATTTCAAAAAAGCATGTTCTCTCAAATCCAAAGAGGGGTGCAATGTTCTTGGTGTGATGTACCGAAAGGGACTGGGTCTCAAGGCCGATGGACCCAAGGCCATTGAGTATTTTACGAAAGCCTGTAGTCCCGATTATCCAGACGGATGTTTTAATCTGGGGACAACCTATATGTCGGGCCTTCTGGGGTCCAAGCAATATGATAAGGCGATTATTGCTTTTGAAATGGCCTGTGATAATAAAATGGTTGCTGGATGTCACGCTCTTGGTTTGTTGCACAAGGAGGGATTCGGGGTTGTGAGAAACCAGGAGAAAGCGGTCAAGTATTTCACAAAGTCATGTGATGCGAAACTGTGGGAAGGGTGTTTTTTTCTCGGATATCACTACGAGTATGGATTTGGAGTTCCCAAAGACATTTTGAAAGCGCTCCATTACTACAGGAGCGCTTGTGATAAGGGATTTGTGGCCGCGTGCGTTGATGTGGGGCTGATTATTCTCCAGGGTGCCAAGGGTGTCGAAAAAAATTCTGCCCGGGCATTTGCTCTGTTTGAGAAAAGCTGCTCAATGAAAAACCTGCTGGGATGTGTTAACCTCGGTATTCTTTTCATTACGGGGAATGGTGTAAAAAAAGACGAAAAACGGGCATTTGAGCTGTTTTTGGATAGTTGCAATAAAGGAAGCGGGAAGGGGTGTTATAATTTAGCCCTGATGTACGAGATGGGAGTCTATCGCGCTAAGGACATCGAACTCGCCCGAAAACACTACGCATCAGCCTGTGAATACGGAGATAAGGATGCTTGTCTCAAAAAAGAATCCC
>JAHJLU010000591.1 GCA_018821745.1 Myxococcota bacterium
CTTGCATCGCTTGAGCGGCAGCTTGTCGAGGATATCAGGCCTACGTTGAGTAGGAATAAGAGCCTGATCGACAAGATGGTGCCGATTGAATACGAGGAGGCGTTTTACCGATACGCATGGACGATAGACCAACAGACGGGTGTGGCGTTGAAGTGGGGATTACTCAACAAGAACGCTGTCAGGGCTGCCGTTGCGAATCCATTGACGAAGCTCGCAGAGAAAGGGGTGACGCAGAACGCAATGTTATCGATACAGAGGGCCGTATCGCAAGGGCTTATCAGGGGATCGTCGTATCCCTCCATGATGAAGGGGTTGAAGCCTGCAAAAATAAGAAAAGCCAGGGTTATGTGTACATATCTCATGGCGTCTCCTCCTGCTTTCTCCTGAGGATGCGAGCGTTTCCAAGGAGAAGGAACTCCACTAGAAGAAAGAAGAGCGCTGGGAACAGGAACCAATGGAATTCTTCATTTTTTTCCTTGATTTTCCGTTTTTTTCCAGCCTCACGCTTCATATCTTTTATGGCTTTGAGGACACGCTGGGTGCCGAAATCATCTTTGGTGGCGCGGAAGTAGCTCCCACCTGTTGTCTCGGCAATCTTTTTCAGGAGGCTCTCGTCGAGGTGGGAGCGAATGTATTTGTCTCCGAATTTCATATACCCTGACGTGCCTCCGGCATCGGTGACAATGGGAATGAGCGACTCGTCGGTATCGCCAATACCTATGGTATAGACCTTGATGCCGGCCTTCCTCATTTCTTCCGCAACCAGCATGGGTTTGGAGACAAGGTCTTCTCCATCGGAGATGAGAATCACCACCTGGCTCTGTTCAACGTTGGGTTTTCTCACGTCCATCAACAGATCCTTCGCAGCCTTCAGGGCCAGACCGATGGCGGTGCCTCCCAGCGGCATGTCTTCGGGGCGCAGATCCTCCCAGAACATTTTAGCAGACTCATAGTCACTGGTCAGAGGATAGGTCATGGGGGTCCCTGCAAAGGCAACAAGACCGAGGCGATCACCTCCCCCGGAGGAGATCAACTTGTTCATCTCCCGTTTTGCGTGCTCCAGGCGAGTTCCGTGCATGTCTTTGACGTTCATGCTTTTTGAGAAATCCAGCGCCACGACCATGTCGAGGCCCTGTGACTGCATAGTGATAGTTCTCCCCTCGGTCTGCGGTTTGGCAAAGGCCAGCAGAATGAGAACCAGTGCCACGGTCAGCAGCACCGGCCTGAGTACCATAAGGAAGGCGGAGCGAGAGCCGATGAGGCGGTCAATGATGGCCTCATCGCCCAGTGAGTGCCATTTGCGTTTGCGCAAGGCAGCGCCCAGGACGAACCCGAAGATGGAGAGCACAACAAAGGTGACTGCCCAGAAGCCGAAGCCCCGGGGATGTGCGAAGGAGTGGAGATTTGCCCAGGTCATGGCAGCCTCCTTAACCAGGTGATGGAGAGCAGCAGCTCAAGGAACAGCAGGATGATGGCGAAGAGGAGAAAACGTCCCTGAATTCCCTGCTTTGTTCGGTATTTATGGCTGAACTTGGTCTTCTTCATCTTGTCGAGGATTTTATTGAAACGCTGCTCAAGGGCCGCCTTGTCAATGGCCTGGTAGGCAGTCCCCTGGGTTGTGGACGCAATCTGTTCCAGGAGTTTTGGGTTGACGGGGGCGCGGGCGAAGAAGAAGCCAAGCCCTCCCGATTTGTCATTGGGATTGCCCATGAGAATAGTGTGAATCTTCACACCCAGCGCGGCAGCATATTTGGCTGCCTCCATGGGTTGCATCTCACCGGAGTTGTTATCACCGTCGGTGAGGAGGATGATAACCTTTGACTTGGACTTGGAGCGCTCCAGCTGCACCAGGGCTGTCCCCAGCGCCTCTCCGATGGCAGTTTTTTGACCGTCATCAATGGAGCGCAGCTTTATCCTCATGAGAAGTCGATCCACTGCACGGTGGTCAAGGGTCAGGGGACAGTAGGGGTAGGCATATTTCCCGAAGACCACCAGCCCAATACGGTCATTGGGGCGGCTCTTGATGAATTTCGCCGTGACCTCTTTGGCTGCGACCAGGCGATTTGGGGAAAGATCCCGCGCCTCCATGGAGAGGGAGACATCGAGAGCTATTACAATATCGATCCCCTTTTCGCTCGACTCTTCATACACGTTGATGAAGGTTGGTCTTGCGAAGACAAAGATCAGCATACCCATTGCCGCGAGCCGCAGCGTTGGAGGCAGTGTTTTAAAGTAACTCCTGATTCCGGGCTTGATTGAGGTGAGCAGGGCCAGCCGGCTGTATTTGAAATTGGGGTTTCGGGCCTTGGCGCGTCGGAAGGCATAGAAGGCCAAAAAGGGCAGCGCTATGAGAAACCACAGCGCGATGGGGTGCTGGAGGACAACTTTTTTGGGCAGCTCCCTGATATACAGATGCACTCCCCATGCGATCAGCACCATAACCAAAATGAACAAGAGCCACGGGAAGAGGTAGTCCATGGCAAACTTGAAGCCTGTGCGCCGGTCATACAGAGAGGAAACTCCCACCTCTTCAGCGGGGCCGATTACAGGACCCTGGCCTGTTCTCTGTCTGAGCGTGTCTCGTCGTTTCATCTATTCTTTATCCTTTGGGCTGCCGGAGCCATCCCAGCGATGATCTTCCCGGTCGGACTCTTCCTGTGGGGAACCTGGGGACTCTTCGGGACTCTCGGGCTCCTGAGGGGGTGTTACCGTTTCAACCGGTTCTATGTCCGGAGGAGGGGGCAGGTATTTCGATTCGGTGTCGTCGGTTGGGGCGGCTGGAGTCTCTTCTGAGGTCTCTGGCTCTGGGGGTCTGGGTGCAGGGGTCTCTTCACTGCCTGTAGTGACTTTCTCCTCCCTGGCATCTTCGGGCTCTGGAGTCATAGGTGTCTCCAGTGTGCCAGGTGGCAGATAACGGGCATCTTCATCACCCAGGGAGTCATCAAGTGTGTGTGTCATTCCAGCACCAACCGGAGCGTTCACTTCCGGATTTTCTTCTTGCTCGTCAGTCAGTTCGGGAGAATCTCCCTTCATGGTTTCACGGACAAACTCATAGCCCTTTTCCAGTTCTGGCGGGAATTCGGCGGGTTGAAGGGGCATTTTCGCGAATTTCACCAGATCCAGCGTGTCGAAGTATTCCGACAGGGCATCGAAGGGGAGACCCGCCGGGTGCATTTCCGAGAGCTTCTGGAGGAGCTCGGTGGTGGTCATCTCCAGTGAGTAGAAGTGGTAGCGATTTCCGCAATACTCACGCATGATCTCCGACAGCTCGAAGGCAAAGTCTTTGGTCTCCTCATCTTCGGGAAGACCTCTCGATTTGAGGGCATCGAGGCGGGTGAAGGCTGTCTCATGGGCTGGTTTCGGGGGTGGTGGTGGAGCCTCTCGTCTGCGTTTTTTTACGATGTATAGC
>JAHJLU010000592.1 GCA_018821745.1 Myxococcota bacterium
ACCAAACTCCCCGCGCATTTCCACGCAGAAAATCTTCTCCAAGGACACCCAGGGGAACGGCGGGCTGCGGACCCGGGCACATTGTCCGGTGAATACCCGGGGCACGCAGGATTCACTCCATGATTATTTCCGGTCGACAGGGGCATGGGCATGGGGTATATAAAATTACGCGGAGGTTTCTCATGTCACGGAAAACCCACTCTGGCTTGCGCCTTATCCTTGCTTTTTTTGCAATTATTTTCAGTCTTTTCGCATGTAAGAGCGAAAGCAGTGAGGAGGGGGAACCGTGGGTCGATACATACACCCACGCGCGTTTGGCTGCCTTTCGGTACGTCACTCCCACGGGAGAGTTTTACTCCTGGGGTCGCAACATGGGCTTCTTCGGTGATAGCTCCGTGCTCACCGCATATGTTCCTGTCCAGGTCCCTTCCGTTCCGGCCTTCGTCCGGGTGGGGGCCACGGGGAACACCTCCTTCGGCCTCACTGAATCGGGAGAGCTCTATTGGTGGGGAGATTTTTTCCTGGAGAACGCAACCGCCGAGACGCCCACACAGTGGGATCCGGGGTTCCCGGTGCGTGACATCTCCTGCGGCTGGCGTATGTGCGCGGCCCTGGATTTCCAGGGCACAATCCACCTCAACTACGAACCACAGGCCGGCGCCGAAGGGACCGGGAACTTCACCACCCTGTCCGCGACTTTTGTGGCGACCATGGTGGTCCAGCGCAATGGCAGGGGCTGCGCCCTGGACACCATAGGCAGTGCCTGGTGCTGGGGAGAAAACAGTGTGGGTCAGGCGGTCCCTGGCGACAGTACCCCCTATGTGACCGCACCGGTGCAGATTGCAGGCCCTTTCAGTAGCATCAGCCTTGGCATGGACGCGACCTGTGGGCTCACACAAGGGGGAGAGATTTTATGCTGGGGTGCTGACTCTTCTCTGGGCATTTCAAACCCCACGGAGCCGGTCTCTGTAACCCCCCAGGAGCGCTACAATGCCCTGTGGATGGACAGCCTCATGGTCGCTGCCCCTGTGGATGGCGGCCTGAAAGTACTGTCGGTGACCGCAGGGGATGTATCAATACCCGGGGAAGTATTCACAACAATTAACGGCTATGGGGACGGCTACTGCGGGCTCACGGGGGCGGGCAAGCTTTACTGCTTCGGTCATTCCAATGAGTTCAGGGGTGCAGGGACGCAGTACAACACGGAAAGTCCCCCTCCCCCTGTCAGCGGGGATCAGGTCTTCACCTCCTTTGGCGTGGGTGGAACACCCTCCATGTGCCTCTCGTGGGAGTATTTCGCCTGTGCCCTCGACTCCCACGGCTCTACCTGGTGCTGGGGCAACAACACGCGCCACCAGTTGGGGGCACCTGCGGTGATAGCCTCAGCCACACCTGTGCTCACAGAGTCCGACCTCAACGTGGTCGCAGCATCAGGGGCGCTGCTCCTTGACAGCGCCGGCGACATTTATCTGACAGTGGCGCAGAACGTTGATGACGTGGTTGTCGCCACCGTTTGGCCCATGGCACAGGGGTACGGGTTTACGCGCCTCGCCCGCAATGCTCCCATGGGTATGGTCTGCGCCATCGACGATGGGGGCACGGCCTCCTGTTTCAAGCAGTGTACGCCTTCCGATGACCCCCAAACAACAGACAAGTGCATCCCGACCACCGTAGATTTACCCGGGCGGGTCACCCGGATCGCGGCCGCCTACGACAAGGTCTGCGGACTCATGGAGGGTGGAGATGTTTACTGCTGGCACCAGACTGAGAGCGAAACGGGGCAACCCGAAAAAATACCGGTATCAGGGCATGTAACAGACCTGGCGGCAAACACTGAGCACCTCTTCCTGCAAACCTCGGGCAATGAGATATGGGTCTACGCCATCAACTACCCTGTTGGGGACTTTTATGAACCCTTCCTGTTGCCGCTTGACCCCGAAATCACCACCGTCAAAGCGTTGACGACCAATGAGAATTACGTCATGGGCCTCTCGGGCGGGGGACAGGTCGTGTTCTGGGCAAATCTCGCCTCGTCGGGCACCATCCTCCACGACACGGCGCAGGTTTTTACTGCCCTGGCCTTCCTGGAGAACTTCGAGAACGAAGCCTGCGGGCTCACTGACGATGAGCATATTTACTGCTTCAGCGCTGCCGCAGAGCCCACTCTCCTCTACTGACCCATCTGAGGTTTCCTACCTGTACACTGTTTTTATTGGCAAACCCTATCGTTTTGGCCTAAAATAGACGAAGGCAGTAGGCTACGATAATTTTCTATCCAACGTATTGTAAGTGCTAAACATTTAGCTCTCTGTCGTCCGAGTGCACTCGTCTGAGTCGCAAAAAAGGATCCAAAAATGAAAATATTTTTCACGATCGTGCTCATGGTTTTGGCGTTCTCCTCCTGCGAGGGAGAGGCTGGTGTTGTTCAGTCCAACAACCAGAACAACACGAATAATGTTAACAACATAAACAACACGAACAATACCACTGATCTGTGTCCCGGGGGCACGGACCAGGACCACGACGGCTATGGTGAGGGCTGCCCGCTCGGTGCTGACTGCAACGACCTGAATCCCCATATCAATCCGGGGCAGGAAGAGCTCTGCAACACAATCGACGACAACTGCAACGACATCGTGGATGAAGGCTGCTCCTGTACCAGCGGCCAGATGCGCGTCTGTTCATCCTACATCGACCCCAGAGCGGTGACCTATAATATGCGCTGTAAACCGGGCTATGAGCTCTGCGTGGACAGCGAGTGGTCAGGTGTGTGTGTGGGCGAAACAGGCCCCATTCCCGAGATATGCAACGGCTTAGACGACGACTGCGACGGCGATATCGACAACGGCGTGCTCAACGCTGTGGGCGAGTGCGGCACGGTCATCCCCGACGAGGATTGCGGTCCCACTGGTGAAGGCAATGGCCTCGATGACAACGGCGACGGCCAGGTGGATGAGACATGCAACTGCAGCGTCCCAGGCTACGACCCCGATCTGCCTCGCACAGGCCAGCCCTGCTACAGCGGTCCCATCAGCACCCTTGGTGTGGGAATCTGCCACGGCGGAACACGGGACTGCCTCCCGGGGGGAGTGTGGGGAACCTGCACGGGTCAAGTTATTCCCATGGTCGAGACATGCGGAGACGGCATCGACAATGACTGTGACGGCC
>JAHJLU010000593.1 GCA_018821745.1 Myxococcota bacterium
CGGTGCTTCTCAAGGATTGGAAATGATGATTCAGATGGGAATTAGTCCTTGCATTGCCTACAACTTTATGAATAGTTTAATGATGAGAATGCTGGTTCCTAACCTTTGTATTTGCAGCGACAACGCCACTCTCTCGCAGCATCTCAGTGAACCTCTCTCTTGTAAGGCCTCTGTCCTCGATCTTTTGGTTAACAAGCGAATCATCGAGCTGTATGTTTCGGCGTACAAGCCACATTATATCCCATAGGTCCCTGTTCTTTATCATGTCTGGTCTTAAGGCGAGGGCAAGTATCTTGTCGGCCAAAATCTCCTCCATACTCTCTGCTTGGAGAATCATCCCTCCGGTACCCATGTCCACTCCGTACGCATTTCTCAGCATCATCGGCCGGCGTCGATGGCTAGGCACAGCGCAAATATCAATGTTGATCCGCTGCTGGGGCAGATCCTTCCGAGAAGGGCGAGTGACGACTCTAATCTTCCAGGTGGCGACGTTTCCGGACTCGCGCGCGGGCTCACTCACAGCGACGTGAAAACCATACTTTTCGCGTATTCGTTTTGTAATAGCTTCGGCCAGGCCGGACAGACCACACTGTGTAAAATCATGGCCACCCGAAAAATCAAGGTCCTCGCTGAGCCGCTCCGAGCCATAGCACGCCCGCAGGCAGGTCCGCCCGATAAAGGTAAGATCTTTGAGCATCCCTTCGCCCCCGAGACGTCCCTGCTGGAGGAGAGCGGCGGCAACCTGGCCACATGGTTCATCCCGGTACTGTTTATAGACGAGAACGATAATGGTGTGCTCGATGAGGATGAGTCCCTGGGGGGAGCCCTGGACATTGCTCCGGGTATCTATTATGAGCGCCCCTCATCCGATGCGTCGGCCTTCGGGGACTACTGGAACATGGCCATGGTCACCGATGAGACGCCGGTCTATCTCGACTGGGACAGCGTCTCCGATACGGCGAAAATCACGGTCCGGCGCGGGCACCCCTCCTTCGCGGAGATTACCGTTACCACCGATGCCACGGACTTCTCCAGCCTTCGCGCCGCCTTCGTTACTTTCCCCAGCGACCTGGATGCCGGAACCAACCGTCTGCCCGATCTTTCCCTCCTCACCGACGGTCTGGCCGTGGTAGTCACCGACATCCGTATCTCTTCCTCCACCACGCTGTCCGAGTACCTCATGGAGCCCGGGTATTTCCTCGACGCGACCCAGCTCACCGAGTGGGCGGGGACCATGACTACCTGGTTCGGGTACACCTGCGACACCCTCCCGGTTATCCCGGTGCTGTACCGGGACCTCAACGGCGATGGCGCCCTGGACGAGGGTGACCTCGTCGTGGGTGGCATGGAGGATGACTTCGGGACCGTCACGCGCATCTGGGGGGCTCGCCGTATCTCCTGGGAGGAGGTACTCAACCACCAGACCGTGCAGGGCATGGCCAGAGGTCTGAACTATCTGAAGAGGCCCCGGGAGGAGACTGTCTTTGCGCTGACGGGGGACGCGACATCCATGACCTTCACCGTGGAGCGTGAGCTCCCCGTCCAGACCACGCCGGTTTCCTTCATCGTCGTCAGGGGTGACTACACCGTGGACTCCGTCCCTCTCGCATCGGGGACGCTCACGGTCCCCACCGCGGGCGACAAGATGGAGGCCCTGTGCGACGACTGCTCCCAGTTGCTCCCCGGGGATCGGGTGATCATCACAGAGTCCCTCACCCAGCCGACCCACCTCAACTGGGCGACCCCTCTATTTCTGAAGGTGTCCCAGTGATCACGGCACAACGCCCTTCACCTATTCTATAACTTATCCCAAAGCGGGCATCAGCACCAGGGAGATATCCGGTCAGCAGGAATCCGCTGGATATCGTTATGTGGAGAATCTATTGTTGTAACGCCTTGACGGCACGTCACCGGCGATCATGTCCAGAGAGTTCTATTGAGCGCGTACGTTTATTCAGTTTGTTTAAAGCTCATTCTGGGGTAATAATGACCAGCACTATTGAACGCAACCCCTAACCTGAATTGAGGAGCTACTCATGAGATCTTATGTTTTATTGGCCCTTCTCGTGGCTGCCACGCTGACTTTTGTCTCCTGCGATGACGACAGCGGCAACAACACCAACAATATTAATAACACCAACAATGTGAACAACACCAACAACGTTAACAACACCAACAACGTGAACAATCTGAATTGCGGGAATGGTGCGATTGACGGGGAGGAGTCCTGTGACGGTACTGAGCTGGGTGGCGCTGACTGCACTACCCTCGGCCTCGGTTTCACCGGCGGCGAGCTCGCCTGTAATAGCTCCTGCGCCTTCGACACGACTCTCTGCGAGGGCGGAATCGAATGTGGCAATGGCGTCATTGAGGGAACAGAAGCCTGTGACGGCACTGACCTTGGCGTCGCTGACTGTACCACCCTCGGCCTCGGTTTCATTGGTGGAGAGCTCGCCTGTGATGACTCCTGTGCCTTCGACACCACCCTGTGTGAAGAGGGTCCCTCCTGCGGCGACGGCGTGGCAGAGGGCACAGAAGCCTGTGACACCGATGACCTCAAAGCCCAGGACTGCACTACTCTCGGTCTTGGTTTCACCGGCGGCGAGCTGGCATGTACCAACGGCTGTGAATTCGATACCGATTCCTGCATCACAAAAACTCCCCTGTGCGGTGACGGCATCCTCGATAATGGTGAACTGTGTGACGGGCAGGCCTTGAACGGTGCCAGCTGCACTGACTACGGATACACCGGCGGGCCCCTGTACTGCAACGCCACCTGCGACGCTATTATTTCAAGCGCCTGCACCAACACCAACGCAGTCTGCGGCAACGGCGTCCTCGAGCCCGGCGAGCAGTGTGATGGTGACCAGTACACAGAGGACTGCGAATCATATGGTTTCCTCAGTGGAAACATCGCCTGCACGGCAAACTGCACACTGGATCTCTCCTCTTGCATCGGTGATTATTGTGCCTTGGAGGAATGGTACAACGACGGCTACTGTGACCACTGTGAGCTGCTCGGAGGAACAGTGGATCCCGATTGCGCCAATATTTGCTACAACTCAGACGGGGACTGCCGCTCCTATTTCGATTCACAACTGGGAACAACAACATGCCTCTACGAAGAGGGCGTCGAAGATCCTGACTGCGTTGGCAGTTGCGGTGACGGCGTCATTGATGCCTTGGCCGGTGAAACCTGCGACGGTACCAATCTCAATGGCAATGACTGCGAGGCTTTGGGGTTTATCAGCGGTACCCTCTCCTGCAGCGACAACTGCACCCTGAACACCACGGGCTGTGACGCGGGCACCTGCGGTGACTCGATTGTCGCACCCGTGGGCGAATCCTGCGACGGCACCAATCTCAATGGCAATGACTGTGAATCAATCGGCATGGGCTTTATTGATGGCACGCTCACCTGTAACGGGAGCTGCGGCTTTGACACGAGCGCCTGTATTCTCCCCACCTGTGGCGATACCATGACCGATGGATTCGAGTCCTGCGACGGCACAGAGCTTAATGGGGTAACATGCACCGACTTTGCTGGATTTATCAGTGGGGATGTCACCTGTAATTCCAGCTGTGACGGGTTCATTACGACCAGCTGCGTCGGCTGTGGCGCCATTGATCTGGGCACTTTCGACGCGACCGATATCCAGCATACAGGGGACTTGTGTGACGGTACCGGGAGCGCTGCCTACGACAACCTCGAGAATTGCACCGGATATGATTCCTCTGGCTCCGAGAAAGTATTCATGCTGGTGGTTCACGCTGGCGACAGCATCAATATCACCTACGAAGCCGACATGGATAACGCAATCTACATCATCGACAGTTGCACTGACCTCAGGCCCGACACTTGTCTGGCCGGCGCGGATGACAATGATGTCGCGCCCTTTATCGAGTCCCTCTCCTATACCAACAGCACCGCTGCAGACCAGACCATCTACATCGTGGCGGACCTGTATGAAGATCTCTGCTCCGGCACAGCCATCGACTTCACCCTTGACATAACTCCTTAAAACCTTGCCGGGGGGCTGACCGCCCTCTTCTTTTTTCCCACCCATAGTCAACATGTTTTATACGGGACAGCACTCATAAGACTTGAGAGTCGACGATGTGTTCTCCCTGAACGGTCATGCGGTTCGGGAAGTGTTGGGGACCATTTTTGCAATATATCAATTTGATAAAAAGTAGTATGCGGTGTACTTGACTAACGGAGGTTTTTCATGAAAAAAATCATCACCGGGTTCTTTTTTCTGTTGTTGGGTGTCTCAATGCCGGGGTGCGACGATGACTCGTCGAGTCCGTCGGGGTGTGCTGAGGGTGAGATGAAGCTGGGAGAGGCGACATGCGGGCTCAACGACCGCGGTGTGCTTCTGGAAGAGTGCGTGGAGGGAGTGTGGGCTGTTACACAAAAATGCTATGATACAGACGTGTGCACCGACGACGCCACTCGAACGGGGTACTCCACCTGCGGGCTCAACGACCGCGGCCTCCTGATGCAACAGTGCGCGGCCGGGGTCTGGGGAGCAACGACGACCTGCCTCGAGGTCGACCAGTGTACCGACGGGGAGACCCGGTCCGGCACCACGCTCTGCGGTTACAACGACAACGGTACCTGGGAACAGGTATGCGCGGGCGGCCTGTGGACTGACTCCACAGTGTGCGATGACACGGACCTGTGTGTCAACGGCGTTCAAGAGGTGGGTTCGGCAGTGTGCGGCTACAACGGCGCGGGAACCCTCATCCATGAGTGCGTCGAGGGCGACTGGGTCGACACACCGACCTGCCTCGACCCCGACAGGTGCGTCGATGGCGAGTATGGCATCGATGAAGCCCTGCTCTCCTGCGGAGTCGACGGGGAGGGATTCCAGACACAGCAGTGCGTCGACGGTGATTGGGAAGCGTCATTAATATGCAGGGGAGATTTCACTGAAACCCAGTGGGGCATACCCGGATCCGGGGACACCACGGACATTTGTTCCGATGGACGGGGCGGCCTTTACGTCGTCGGTCATACATCCAGTACCTTCCCGGGCGAGATCTCGGCGGGCGGCAGGGATGTCTTCCTCTCTAAACTGACCATGGACGGGAGCCTCCTGTGGACACGGCAGTGGGGCACCGCCGATAACGACATCGGCCAGAGCGTCGTCGCCGACAGTGCAGGGAACATCTTCGTGGGGGGGCACACCCTCGGCACCTTTACGGGGCAGACAAGCGAAGGAAGCAACGACCTCTTCCTCACCAAACTCACCGCCGATGGCTCCCCCCTGTGGTCCAGGCAATGGGGTTCACCAGATGCGGATACCATGACGAAGATGGCCATCGACACAGGCGACAACCTCTTCATCGCAGGGACGACAGATGGCACCATCACTGGAGAGGCAGTTGTGGGGTCGGGCCGCGCGTACCTTACAAAACGGACGCTCGACGGCTCACCGCTGTGGTCCAGGCAATGGGGGGGTGGCACGGCGTCGGTCTCCATAGAGGGACTCGCACTCGACAGCCAGGGCAACGCTTACGTTGCAGGAGTGACGGCTGGCGCCTTTCCGGGATACACCAACGCTGGCTCCATGGACATCTTCATGACGAAAATTACCTCGGACGGCTCGGTGCTCTGGACGCACCAGTGGGGCTCTGCGTCCCTTGACAGTGCGCCCAAAGTGACTGTCAACTCCCTCGATGAGGTCTACCTCTCAGCAAGGGCCGGGGGCATCTTCCCGGGGCAGACAACACCCGCCGGGATGGTGTTAGTCATGAAACTGACCACGGACGGGATCGTCACCTGGGTCCACGAATACACCGACACTCTGGGGATCCCTGATAAATCTCCCAAGGCTATCGCTGCCGATGAGAACTATGTCTATGTGGGGGTAACGCTGGATTACGATGGTACCGAGCTGTGTGATGTTCTGAGGCTTGTCCTTAAAATAGGGGCAGACGGCACGCTCATGGAGTACCGCCCCTTCGATCACACCAATTACCACCACATGGTAGATACGCTCTACCTCTCCCCCGAAGGCATCCTCTATATAACAGATTCCAACTCCTACTGCACCCTCCTGTCCGGGATGTACTAGAGGGCCGACCGAAAAAGCAGGCCAACGGTGCCTGGCACCCCTGCGTACGGCATCAAGGGACCGCATGTTCTCACCAGCAGGTTTGTATGGGAG
>JAHJLU010000594.1 GCA_018821745.1 Myxococcota bacterium
GGATTTCAATTTCTTGAACCGTTTGGCCGACTCCAGAATAAGATACCGCCCCGTGAGCGACCCCTTTTTCTGCGTACGATACCGGTCTATGTGGGCGAAGAACTCTTTATTATCAAGATCCATATAGGGCAACACCTTATTTTTACTATAAAAATTTTCCCCTCTCCAGTTCAGTTGCCACGCAATAAATCGCTCCGAAGGGCTCGTCCGGCAGGAAAAATAGATTTGGTGGAGCGCCTTTTGACTCCAGTGTGGAGCGACTCTTGGAATATAGGAGTAGATCAGGTATGCACAAAAACTGATGGATGCGGCGAGAAATAGAAACCGCCCCACCCGCGGCCGAGCCATGAGCACCATGGCCGTAAGGACAAGAAAACCACTGAAAATACCGAAAAACAGGGAAAATGGTTCACTGTAGGGGAAAAGCCGCTCGTATTTATAGATGAACAGATTCACCATGTGGGCCGGATCAAGGAACAGCTCCCGGGCCACAAAGATAAAGAACACCAGCCCCAGGATCAAGGGAATGGTGCGCTGGGACGAGGACTTGAGGCGGGCGAGATAGATCCCGCTCAGGGCGGCGAGGGGGACAACCGCCGGGAGAATATAGTGGTGGAATTTTGTGAGCATAAAGGAGAAGAGAAAAAAGGAGACCACGGCCCACAGCGCAATAATAAGGAGCGCCCGCTGCTCATTGTCTTTGGGCCTGACCACCGAGGGTGCCACCAGTCTCCCGAGGGCGCCGGGCAGAAGCGGTATCAGGGGAAACATTCCAAACATCAGTTGATTGATGTAATAGGTGAACAACCCCCTCTCCCCGTGAACACCCATGGCCGCACGCTTGAAGTGGTGGTGGATGAAATATTCCTGGAAGAATGCCCCGCCGTGGCGGATGATCATGGCGTGGTGCCAGGGGAAGGAGACGGCCACAACAACAAACAGACCACGAAAGAGATCGAATCGCTTCAATTTTTCCCACTCCCCGGTAATCAGGAAGTAGAGCAAAAAGACCACCGCAGGGATGAGTAACGCCCCGAATCCTTTGGCCAGAATGCCCAGCCCCACAAAACCAAATCCCAGGAGAATATAGAGTTTTCCCTTGCCATCAGGATCCCGGTAGACCGAAACCAGCACATCGGCCAGCAAAACAAGGTAGGGCGAAAAGACCAGCCACCCGGCAAACTCCACCCGGTGCCCAAAGGCAATAAACGATGCGTCTACCCGCGGTGCCATGAGAAAATACTGAGCCAGCACGAGAAACCCGAGAAACAGCCCTGATATATACAGGAGCGGGTCCCGACGCCCCAACCCTCTGCGCCCGGCTCTGATATAGGGGTGCTTATCACGTGATGGGTCGTGCAGGAACCCCACAATAAAGAGAGCCATGGCGCAGGTGGTGAATGCCACGAAGGGCATATCAGTGATGGTCTGCCGGGCTACCAGTGCGTAGTGGGGAGTAGCCCCGAGCAGGAGCGCACCGGCTCCTCCCGCGAGAACTCCAAAAAATCTGGCAAGCAGCCAGAAGAGGAAGGCAATTCCCAGGGCAGCAACAAGGGCAATCGGCACACGGGTCGCCCACTCGGGCGCCTTGCTCATGGCCATCTCGGATGGATTGTCATTGGTTTTGTTCAGGCCCGCCGCTTCCATCCCGATTGCCTGGAGCCAGAAGGTGAGCACGGGCTTGGAAAAAAACCCGCCATCCTGCCAGAACGTGGAGATGTAATCATCCTGCTGAACCATGGACCGGGCCACTTCGCTGTAGTGCGTCTCCCATGGATCGAAGAGGCCATAATCACCCAAAAACGGGAGATAAAACAGAAAGCTGCCCACAAAAACCAGGAGGGTTAATCTTTGGATACGGGAGTGGTTCATGATTCGAAAATACCCAAAGCGTTGCCGGTTGTCACCTCTAATACACGCTCAAGGGAGTCCCCCCTGATTTTTGCCAGATGACGTGCAACCTCAATTGTTTCACCGGGCCATGACCCACCGGGGGTACACCCGGGAGTCCCCATGTATGGGGAATCGGTCTCCAGCACCAGCGCCTCCAGAGGAATTCCCCGGATGATTCTTCGAAGCCGGTGTGCGTTCTCCCTGGCGATGGATCCCCCCACGCCCAGGAACCATCCCTGATCGATATAGAACCGTGCCTCCTGGGGCGAACCGGAGAAGGCGTGGATGATCCCCCTGGAGCGGGGAAACTGTTTGAGGTGATGCAGCACCAGATCGTGGGCTTTCACTACGTGCAAAAGCGCCGGGAGGTTCATATCCCTGGCTATCGCCATTTGTATTTCAAATGGTGCCATTTGAATATCGATGGAGGGGGCTCGCGGTCCCCGGTCAAGACCGATCTCACCCACAGCCGAGGCGCCGTGAAGAAAAACCTTCAGTTGTTCTTCCCAGTCGGGCGTCCGCTGCTCCACAAACCAGGGATGGACCCCGAGGGCTAAAAATGCGTGGGGCAATCGCTCTTTGACTTGTCCGAAGGAAGCGATCATGTTTTCCCAGGAGGACTGATAGGTCGCCACACACACGAGGCCAGAGAGTGACGACTCCCCGAGGCGGGCAAGGACACTGGTTAAATCGAGTGGAGGATCAAAAAGATGACAGTGTGTATCTATCATGGAAATTTTCACCGGTTGATGGAGGGTGTGACGCCTCCCTCCTCTGAAACACCCGAATCGCAATAAAAATGATCGCCTCTCCATGGAGAAGTCGGAGGGTTCAGGCGGGGCAGAGGTCAACCTCCCCTGTCTCTTACCACATGTCCGTATCCTTGAAAATCGCTACTTTCACCAACAACTTCCTCTTTTTTGCTGGAAATTCCCACCCCCCCTATGATATATGAGTTTGTTGCCGGAGGTTATACCATGATCGTTTGTTTACACTGTTACGAGCAAGTAACACTTGAGGCCAGAGAAGCCGATGAACTCTGTCCCTTCTGTTTTCATATTCTCCCCGAGCCTGAACCCGAACCCGAGCCCGAGCCCGAACCCTACATGGATCCATCCCTCGGGATGCCTGGTGAATATGGCGGTCAGTTTGCAGAGCTTGATCTGAA
>JAHJLU010000595.1 GCA_018821745.1 Myxococcota bacterium
CTCCACGGTCCCACCCAAAACCTCTGAGGACCAGGGAGAGACGATGGTGACCTCGCCCTCTGATAAGTACGCCTCACGCACAGCCTCGTAGTTGTAGTGCTTTACCTCGTTGGCGGCGTAACTGATGTTGGACTCCCAGGGCCACTCCCCCGCACTATTCAGCGCATCGTTGTACCGGGTGACATCGGCAAACATCCCCATGAACCGGATACGTTGCTGCCGGTCAATGGCGAAGCCGCTGCGACCCTGACCCTGAAGCAACTGGCCCACCCAGCCGTCGATATCGTTGGCGTGATCCGCCACCAGGTGCATACGGCCTCTCCACCACTCTGCCTCGGTGGGATCCATGAGTTCCAGGTTGGAGTTTATCTGGGTGCGCAGCTCCTCAAGCTCCGCCTCTGCATCGGAGGTGCTCCTGGCCGCTACAAAAAAGTAGTGGGTGTTGTCCGGGGAGTTGACCATCAGCATTCCGATATCACGCACCCACAGGGAGGTGTCGTCCAGGGCGGAGTTGACTGTGGCGTTGGTGAGGAACACATAGCTCTCACACCCGCTGTAGTTCTCCGACAGGTGGAAGGAGCCGCCGTCGAGCAGCGTGAGTTCAAAGTCGTCGGCCAGATTATTTCGCAGGATACCATAGGGCCCCGTGGCGTCGAATGTGCGAATGGGAAGGTCCAGATCCACGCACACCTGGCTCGGATCCGGGGGGATCACCACATCGGCATCCATGTCGCCGTCTGCAACCGCGTCGGCGTCGGGGCCGGCGTCATGATCCGTGACCGTTTTGCTGTCGTCGGTGCACAGGGAAAAGGTGAGGGCAAAAAGAGCAGCGAGGATGAGAAGGGTAGTTTTTTTCAGCATGCGGGCTCCCTGATGCTCGGGTAACGCCTATGTAAGTCACACCAGCATTTCCGGGCAGGTCTGGAAAATATAGCCCACAACCCTCCAGCGGGCAATCGGGAATTTCCAGCGCCCAGAGCCCGCCACCAGTTTGTATATTTTTCTATTACCCTTCGTCGGATTCTGGTAGTTTTCTTGCGCCACTGCGGTTCCGATGGGGCACTGCAGTCATGTGCAGTCAGGAGTCGTTATGAAATTTTTGTTGGTTTGTGTGGCTGTTGTGCTTTCGGCCACCACAGTTTCCTGCAATAAAAAAAAGGCGCCCCCCGAAGGACTGGAAGAGTGGAAATCGGGTATGCTGGCGCTTCAGGTGGGGAAACCCCATAATGCGGTCGGGAATTTCAGGGATTCATGCAACCGTGGCTTTGCCAAGGGTTGTCATCAATTGGGTATAGCCTATGACACGGGCAACGGCGTGAAAAAGGACCCGGCCATGCGGCAAAAGTACTATTCAAAGGCCTGTAAGCTGGGGCACAAGAGAAGTTGTTTCCTTAGTAAAAACAGTCGGAAAGGTCGATAGTCTCCGTTGCCGGGGGTGCCCTCATCCCCTGAAATCCCCTCCCAAGGAGTTCATCCCATGCTTATTATCGGTCATTTACTGCGGTCCTCTCTTCTGGTGGTATGTGCCATATTGCTTTCCTCTCATGCTGCAGGTTGCTCCCGCAAGCCAGAGAAGGACTACAGCAAGCAAATCGCCAAAGGTATCAAGCTTGTGGAAACGCGGGCCTATGAAGAGTCAGTGGTTCTTTTTCGGAGGCTGTGTGACGAAGGGAGTGCTCATGGGTGCGGCCATCTCGGATCGCTCACCCTGAGGGGCCTGGGTATTGAGCGTGATGTGAAAAAGGGAATCCAATACAGTGAGGAGGCGTGCCGCAAGGGTGCGGGGATCGGCTGCGTCAGTATGGGAATGGCCCATCTCATGGGGCTGGGCACGAAATTGGATAAAGCCGCGGCTGTCGCCATGTTTCAGAGAGCCTGCGGGTTGAAGAGTGATGAGGGTTGTGTCCGCCTGGGGCGTGCTTTTTTTCTCGGGGAGGGGATAGAGAAGAACGTCAAAAAGGCGGTTGAACTCATGGAGGGGGCGTGCAAAAGAGGTGATGGCAACGGGTGCTACGTCCTCGGGCAGATGTTCGAACAGGGAAAGGGTGTCGATAAAGACAACTCCAGAGCGGCGAGAAACTACAAGCGAGGCTGTGAAC
>JAHJLU010000051.1 GCA_018821745.1 Myxococcota bacterium
CCGGGGAAAACCCCGAACTGACAGCGATAAATAACGTAAAACCTACTCTTTTTCATCCTGAGAATCCAGTCGAGAACAGAACTTTTTCAAGATACCAAGGAAGAAAAATCCGCTGAAGTGGGTCACAGTGACTTCCCCCATGTGTGGAGCGTAGAGCAGAATCCTGCGGAGATGTGCTGGGGCATCCCGGTTGAAGAACATTTTTTGACCCATCGCATCAATCAACTGGATCTCCTGGATACCCCAAAATCCAGATACCGCTCTCACGACCGGAAACCGCTCCAGGGATATATCACCCTCCGCCGTTTTAATCTCGCCGCTCGGGGTCACGGTCACATAGTGGCCTCCGGCGGAGAAGAGACGGTTTGAGAACCCCGAGAGCGGGAGCGGTTTATAGCGCTTGTGTTTGCTGGCCGCCAGCCAGGAGTCGGCGAGTATGCGCATGGCTTCATCTTCATGTTTGAGCGCCAGGTCCCGGTAGCACTCCTCAACCTCTCGATGGTGGGAGAGCAGCAGATACGAACGCATCGCGTCCATGGATACTTTGCCGCTCCAGGGAATTTTCCGCCAGAGGCGCTGGATAAGAAAGATCAACTGGACGGTATCGACCGCCAGCCGCATTGCATCATAGAGCTCGAGGGGAGGTGTCGACGAGAGTGTCCCACTTTTCTTACGCTGTATAATATAAAGACGAGCAAAGCCAAATTCTTTCAGAAATGCATCCCTTCGCTCCAAAGTGGCGTGACGCCACTTGGAGGAGGGGAGAAAAGCAGCTCTCAGCCGGCTGATATCTTTGCTAAAAGTGGCTCCCAGAGAGAGCGTATCACAAAACTCGAGACATGCGGGAATCTCGGACAGCCAGAGGGGGATCCAGAGAACAGCACCCTCCTCATTGCCAAGAATAATCTCCGGCTGGAGTGGACGATAGTGAACCATGCCTTTGGAAATATCGGCTTTTGCAAGGAGTACCGGGCGGACGAAAAGGGAGATGGGGAAATGATACGCCCTGACTATGGCGTCATCGGAGAGGGTAAACCAGGGGTGCTTCAACAGAAATCTCAGGTAAAAAAACAGGAGGGACACAATGATCATCCCGCCCACCGGAAGAAAAAAGGAGGGCGTCCATACTGTGTTGACCCCATACTCTTTTATCTGCAGACAAATCCCCGTCCCTATGAGACTCAGAATTCCTCCTGCCGCAAGGGCGATGATTATTACGTGAAGTCTCCGGTACAGGGAAACTTCACGAGCTGCAGCACGGTGAAGCAGTCCTGAGACCCTTGTGGATTTGCTCATCCTAGTATAATTCTCTCAACACGAAGGGGAGGGTGAGCAACACCCGCTCCCTTTTGAGTAATTTTTTATATACCAGAAGAGAGTGAATTTGGGGCAAGAAATTGCCAAACAGGGAGAGGGACACTTCATCCAGTGGAGTGCCTTTGTCAAAAAATTCAGAGATGGCGGCCATAAAAGGCTTTGGCCTGGGATAGATCATCACCGGATCATCACCCTTGAGCTTGCCGAGGATACGGGCTCTATGCGTCGCATCGAGGAGACCACCCATGGTGTCAACAAGATGATTTCCGTGGGCATCCGCTCCGCTCCATATTCTTCCTTGAGCCAACGATTCTACATCTTTAACTTTCTTTCGCCCCTGCCGAACCCTGTCCTTGAAGAGGCGATATACATTCTCCATGGTCCTCTTAATGGCAGCGCGCTCAGTTTCCGAGAACACAGATGAGGTACTCATCCAGGCTGCATTATTCCCTCTCTTGAGGATCTCTGTCCTGATTTTCAATTTGCCCAGGGTGCCCCCCAGAACCATCTTCCCGCCGACCACGCCAATGGATCCGGTGATAGTGAAGGGGGACGCAAAGACCTCATGGGCCGCAGCGGCTATGTAATAGCCGCCGGAAGCGGCATAGGAACCCATGGAAACGATGAGCGGTTTCTTTGTCGCACAGCGATGAAGAGCCTGCCAGATTTTTTCACTCGCGAGGGCGCTGCCGCCAGGTGAATTGATGCGGAGAACGACCGCCTTGGCCTTTTCGTTGTCTGCCGCTTTGTTGATAGCCTTGACCAGTGATTTTGAATAGATGGTGCTGTCCCCTGAGAAGAGGTCATTGGGGTCTTCGCTCCCATACATAATTGAGCCGTCAGCCAATATGAGGGCCACATGGGGGACGTCTACCTCTGTGGAGGTTTTCGGGGGAGAGAGAAGAGAAAGAAAAGATACCTTTTTCGCCTCTTTTTTCTTGGGCTTACGGATCTTCTTCCCCTTTGAATACTGTTCAAACACAAGGTGGAAGGGTTGGATATCATCGACGAGGTGGGCAGCCACCGCATCCTGGGCGGTCAGAGGTGCCTTGTCAATGAGAGCTTTTATATCCACCTCTTTGATTTTTCTGGAAGTTGCAAGGATGGTAGTGAACGATTGATAGAGGCTGTCCAGGAGACGGCCCAGGCTCTCTTTGAGTTCCGGTGACATGCTGGTCCGCGTCAGATTCTCCGCGGCGCCCTTGTATTTGCCCATCTGAAGAAAATCCGCGGTGATCCCCAGGGAACCGAGAAAGTCTTTCATGAACATGCTCTCCATGGCGAGACCAGTCACAGACCACTCTCCGGCGGGATTGAGAATGATGCGGTGGGCAGCGCTGCCCAGTAAATAGCTGGTCAGATCGTAGGAATCAGCATAGACAACAATACGTTTTTTCTCATTTTTTCCAATACTGATTAAAAGATTCCGGATCTCCCATACGGTCTCCAGTGAGGCTTTAAAGTCAGAAATCTGGATCAGCAGAGTGTCTGCATTTTTCAATTCACCCAGTTTTTTTATTGCTCTGAGGACTTTCGAGAGAGGCAACGCCTTGTTTTGGCCGAAGGGACTGGGCGAAACCCTGTCTACGACCTTGCCGGAGAGCTCAATGAACGCCAGTTCCTTTTGGGCCGGATCAGCCTTGACGGTTTTAGCCGTGGCGGGCTTCACCGATTTAACAGGAGTGTGCACCGCCATCCGGGATGATGGTTTTTTGTCTGGTTTTTCCGAGCTTTTAGACTCTTTTTGCGGTTTTGCGCAATGAATTGCCCCAAAAGCCATTATAATCATTGTGAGAAATGAGATTCTATAGTTCATGAGTGCCCTCTTTGGTGAATGCCTTCCCATTATTTGGGGGGTGAAGGCTCTGTGCCACCCTTGGGTTTAGCAGGCGGCGGAGTCTTTTCAG
>JAHJLU010000596.1 GCA_018821745.1 Myxococcota bacterium
ACACCCGCCTTCATCCACAGCTTTTTGCGCACGCGGTACGCCAGGTAGAGTGCCGTGTAACTGAGGGAGAACTCAAAGGTGCACGCTTCACTTGACTCATCGTCGCACAGGGTCAGGTCCCGGTTGGCGTACTTGTTCTGGATGCCGACGCGCCATCTTGGGGAGATTCGGATCCCCACCTCAACCATGGAGGAGGCGAGCAGATGGAGGTTGGCGGCGCTCATGGTCGATGCCTCCAACTGAAACCAGAGCCGCCACAGATCGACCCTGAACCCCACTTCAACGCCCAGGAAGGCGCTGGTATCATCACTGTCGCCATACCCGACCCAGCCGGAGTGATCTTTTATCTCACGGGTGTAAAAGGCCCCTGTCTTGAGCGCTCCATAAAAGGCAAAGTGTTTGAGCCGGAAGAGATAGCCCCCCTTGGCCATGGTAACCGCCGTGGCGTTGGCGTAGGACCCCGCATCCCAGCGCCAGGGGAGGAAATTAATGCCGATGCTCTCCATCTCCATGGTGGTGAAGAGCCAGCTTTTGTACCAGAGGTGTCCCGGGTGAACGGCCAGGTAGTCACGGTTTGTGAAACCCAGATAGTTCAACGACGGGGTGGTGTAGGCCCAGGGAGTCTCCTTGATGTCATGCTCATGGGTGCGCTCCAGGGGACTCGCCCCACGGGCCGCAAACGCCAGTGTCTGCATGCTCAGCACAACAAAGAACAGCAACGGAATATGAGTCCGGGACACCAGCATACCTCCTCGGGGAGTTTACAATAAAGCACCGCCGGTGCAGAGGCAAAAACACACCGTCACATGAATCCTTGAGCAATACAGCGCATGACGTTGTGGAAACACTGTTTTTTCTTTGAGATGACTCGCTGGCGAGGCAGGCTCAGCGTTCTTCCAGGGTGCGGATTTCGGCGTCGGCGGTGCGCATTCTGCGGGACACCATGAGGGCGAGCCGTGCGAAGACCCGGATGCCGATGGCCGCCTCTTTGAGGGCCAGGGTGTTGAACGCGTGACGGGAGAGCTTGAACAGGTCCGTGTCGGCTCTGGCCACCCCGTCGGCGCTGCGGCGATCGTTGTCCAGGAAGGACATCTCGCCAAAGTAGTTGCCCCGGGTCATGGTGGCCAGGTGGTGTCGTTTTTTCTCGGGGAGGGGGAGGAAAATTTCCACCGATCCTCGCCTGACCACATAGAGCGCGTCGCCCTCGTCGCCTTGCGCGAAGAGGCTCTCCCCCGCTTCCAGGTGGACCTCCTCAACGATTTCATCTATGGCTCCCAGCTCATCGTCGTTGAACTCACGGAACAGGTCGACTTCGCCAAGCTCCAGGGGCTCCGGGTTCTCGTCGTCGGTCCAGTCGGCGGCCTTCAGGATCGCCTTCTCCATGTATTCCAGGGCGTCATTGCGTGTTTCGCAGATGTGGATACCCCCCTGGTTATCCGTGAGCCCGAGCTGCACGAGATAGTGCTCAATGTCCTGCCGGGAGGAGAGGCCGGAGGGCAGCCCCGAGAGGAGCAGGCCTCCCTCACGCTCCTTGAGCCGCTGATTCATCTGGTTGAAGAGGTTGCCCGCCGTGTAGTCCATGGACTGAACTCTCCGCAGGTCAAAGAGGATGAAGCGGCGTGTCAGGAGATCATCGTTGAGCTCCGTATAGAGCTGATCCGTGGTGCCAAAGAAGAGGTCGTCCCGAAGCTCTACGAGGAGCCCTTCATCCCCGTGGAGATCCAGCACCTCCCGGGTGCTCTGTGAACGGAAGGTTTTTGAGGCGACCTCCCGCAGGTCCCGCTTGCGCAGGATGACAGAGCCCCTCACCTGGTTGCGGATGAAGATGAGCGCCGAGAGTCCGATGCCCACCAGGGAGGCCTGGATGAGCCCAACCCCTTTGGCGACGACAACCACCGTGGCGATAATCACAAAATCGAGGCGTGTTGTGGGTTTCATGAGCAGGCGAAAGGCGTGCCAGTCGAACATTTTAAAGGAGATGACGAGCAGGATCCCCGCAAGGGCGCCAATGGGCACCCAGGCTATGAGGGGACGAAGCACCAGAAAGACCACCAGCGCCAGGGCGCCTTCCATGAAGCCGGACCACTTGGTCTGTCCGCCGCTGCTGACGTTGACGAGAGTGGGACCCATGGTCCCGGCACCGGGCATCCCACCGCAGAGGGCCGAGGCAGCGTTTGCGCAGCCCTGCGCCACCAGCTCCCGGTTGGAGTTGTGGCGCCGGCGCGTGAGGGCGTCGAGGACGACCCCGGTTTTCAGGGTGTCGATGGAGAGAAGCACCGAGAGAGTGGCCGCCGAGGCAGCCACGAGCCCGATGTCGGAGATGGTAATTTGGGAGAGCGAGGTGACGCTCCCCGTGATGACCTGGATCAGGGACCCGGAGGTGTCGATGGAGCCTATGACCAGCGTGTTTCCTGAGAGGGTCCACAGACCGGGGACGAAAACGCCCAGGGCGAAATAGGTCGAGATGCCCGCCACGAGTCCCAGAATGGCCGCGGGCAGGCGTTTCGTAACCTTTGGCGCAATAACCGTAACGGCGATGGTCACAGATCG
>JAHJLU010000597.1 GCA_018821745.1 Myxococcota bacterium
CGTTGAGGAGGGTGTTGCCCAGCTGTTTTCCCGTGAGCATGGCGTTGTAGATCTGGGAGTTCTTTCCCTCGCGGATGAGGTTGGCCATGGCGTAGGAGTTCACCAGGATCTCCAGGGCCGCCACCCGCCCGCCCCCTTTTTTCCGGCAGAGGGTCTGGGCGATGATCCCCTGCACCGAGTCGGCCAGGCCGGAGCGAACCTGGGTCTGCTGCTCCGTGGGGAACATATCCACGATGCGGTCGATGGTGCTCACCGCCGTGGATGTGTGGAGGGTGCCCATGACCAGGTGTCCTGTGTTGGCCAGCTCCAGGGCCAGCTCCACGGTCTCGCGGTCACGGATCTCACCCACCAGGACAATGTCGGGATCTTCGCGCAACGATGCCCTCAGGGCCGCCTTGAATGATTTGGAGTGGTGGCCGATCTCCCGCTGGTTCACCAGGCATCGCCGGCTCTCGTGGACGAACTCGATGGGATCCTCCATGGTGAGGATGTGCAGGGGGAAGGTCCGGTTGATGTGATCCACCATGGCCGAGAGGGTGGTGGATTTGCCGCTCCCCGTGGGGCCGGTGACAAGGATCAGCCCCTTGTTTCTGCCACACAGCTCCTTGAGGATGGGGGGCATCCCGATCTGGTCCAGGGTGAGAATTGTCTCGGGGATCAGGCGCAGGACGGCCCCCACGCCGAACCGGTCCTGGAACATGTTCACGCGAAACCGCGCCACGCCGGGGTAGGCGTAGGAAAAATCACAGTCCCCCGTTGCCGTAAACTCCCTCTGAAGTTCTTCGCGTATGAGGGGAAAGAAGAGGTCCTCCACCTCACGGGGGCCAATCACTTCGAGGTCAAAGAGCTCCCGGACCTGGCCGTCGACGCGCCACCGTGGACGGTGACCGGCTGACAGATGCAGGTCGGACGCGCCTTCCTCCACCATGCGTCTGAGGAGCCTGGCAAGGACTGGAGCCGGCTCGTTTTGTATGGGAATGTTCACCGCAGGAGCAGCAGGTTCAGGTGCCGCGGTGCCGGCGGTGTAGTGCTCGATGGTTTTGGTGAACAGCCGGCTGTCCATGCGCACGGGGATCACTTCCATGCCGGGGAGCAGGGCCTCAATGCGGAGCAGCAGGGGCGCCACCATGGGCTCCGTGATACCCAGCGTGAGCGTGTTGCCCATGACCTTCAGGGGCATGAGCCGGTGGCGCTGCACAAACTCCAGGGGCAACAGGGAGAAGACGTCCAGGTCGGGGATCTGTGCGTTCTCCCGGTAATCCTTGTGGGTGAGGGACCAGGAGGTCTCCTGGAGGCGCCTGGCCAGGTAGGTGCCGATTGCCAGGCCAAACCCCGGGAGGTTTCCAAAGAGATACTCAAACACCTTCTTCTCAAAACGGGCGCAGATGGTGGGACACGACGCGATAACCGTGGCGGATCGGGGCTGGTTGAGGAGGACGCCCATCTCCCCGATGGACTCGTTGACGCCGATGCTCGCCATAACGCCCCGGTCCGCGCCCGCTTCGGAGATGACCGACACCTCACCCCTGCACACCAGGTAGAAGGAGTCCGATGGTCCCCCCTTCTCCATGAGCTTCTCCCCCGCCTCCAGGTGAACCGCGTGGGCGTGGGCGGCGATTTTTCCGTAGCTCTCGTCGGTGAGTGCCATGAAGAGGCTCGAGTGTTTGAGCGCCGAGTTGAGGGAGTCGATGAAGTCGCCCTCTCGCTCCAACGCTTCCAGTTCCTTGGAGATGTTATCATTTTGATCCGTCATGACATGCCTCTTGATGCCGGGGGGCGGGTGTGTTTAGTTTGTCTCAGAGGATAGAGCGTACCATTTTTTTGAACGCGGAAACAACCCCGGAAAACCTCCGGACACGGGATATGCTGTCTCATGATATATGTATTAGTTATTGTTATGTTTTTCTTGGCTGCTCTGGTGACCGTGGTTCGGCTGCGGCGTCGAAAACCCTCCCTTGACCAGACCCCCGACACCCCCCGCTCTTTTGGCTGGAAGATATCCTGGCTGGCGCTCCCGGGTGACGACGTGGAGGTGGTCATTTCTGCCCTGCGGAGGTCGGATCCGAGGTTTAAAACCACACAGTTCATGCCCTGCAACTGGAAGAGCGGGTTCAAGGCGATCTTCTCGAGCATCACCTCTAACCAGGTGTTTGTCACGCCCTCCCTGCGGGGATGGGTTCTCGTCGTCAACTGGTCCCCCCCGGGGAACGATTTTTTGCAGGCGTGTCACAGTGTGCTGGAGCCTTTGAGCGAAGAGCTGGGGAAAGCTGCAGTCTTTGGAAGCTATCGGGGCGTGGGGGCGGTCCTGTGGGGATTTGCGAAGCAGGGCAGGTTGCTCAGGAGTTTCAGCGAGGCCGATGGCATGACCTATACCAATTTTGGGGACCGGCTCCCCGAGGAGGAGGCGATGAAACTGCTCTCCTGGGATGAACTCAACGCCATGGACTCCACTGGCGATGACGATGAGCTGTTTGAGCGGCTGGCTGACGAGGCCACGGTGACCAGTCTTGCCAAAGCCTGGACCATAGACCCCACGACCCTTGAGTCGATCTCGGAGCCCTCCCTGGGGAGGTGGGGCAGGGGGAAATAGCCTGAGTGGCGGAGAGGGAGTTTAGCTGCAATATTGGGCGTTCATAAGGGGATTGGTGCTTCCCAAAGATATTTA
>JAHJLU010000598.1 GCA_018821745.1 Myxococcota bacterium
GACGTGGATTTCCCCGATGCGGCAGAGATGGCGGCGTTCGACACAATGGAGACCGACCTCACCATGGATTGCCCCGATCCCGAAGGCCCGGAGTTTGGGAACTGCGGTGCCTGGGACTACATCTCCAACATCTTCCTGCTGGACACCGACGGCGTCACCTGGCTGGAGATGGCCCGGTTCATCACCACCTACCACCGGCAGGGGCGCTACCTGGTGGACACCACGCCCATGCTCGCCTACCTCCAGGAGGGAGGTACCCGCAGGATCCGCTTTGTTATCAGCCCCGAATGGAACCCTCAGGAATATCTCACCCAGATGGACTTCCGCTTCCAGAGCAAGGGAAAGGGCTATGCCCCCGCCACAGCAGTCTCCCTCTTCGCAGGCGGGGACTTCAACTCACAATACAATGTCAGTTACCAGCCCCTCGATGTGCCCATCCCCGCAGGCGCCCTGCATGTGGAGCTGTGGGCCACCATCACCGGCCACGGCGCCGATACCAACAGCTGCTCCGAGTTTTGCAATCACTCCCATGAGTTTCTGGTCAACGGCACGGAATATTCCGTGAGTCATCCTGTGGCGGGAACCTCCAGCGGCTGTATGGCACAGGTGGACCACGGCATGGTGCCCAACCAGGGCGGCACCTGGTGGTTCGGCCGGGGCGGCTGGTGTCCCGGGCAGCAGGTGGAGCCCCATGTGTTTGACGTGACCGCAGATGTGACACCCTCAGAGACGGCGGTCATCGAATACAGCGGCAACTATCTTGGAAACACACCCCCAGACAGCTCGGGCAACATTGTCATGACCAGCTACCTGGTCATCTACGAATAAACCACCCCACAACACCTTTCCATTAAAGAAACAGGACGTGGGTCTGCCGAGACTACTTGCCTTCCATGGTGATGACACCGTCCCATTGCTCCGGGGGGGGATTCTCCAGCAGATGCCTGCAGCGGGCCAGCAGCCAGGCGGAGGGACCATCGGGAGGAGCGGTTGTCTCGAGGATTTCAACAGCGGCGGCGAACTCCCGTGCAAAGTAACGGTCGAGAGCCTCTTCATACAAGGCAATGCGCTTGGTCAACTCCGGCGTGCCTTTGTCGGCGGTCCCCAACAGCTCGTAAACGGTGCAGGGTGCAGTCCTGCCCACCACCGCCACACTTGCCAGTCTCCTGAGCACAAAGAGACTCCCCACGGCGTCAGCTGTCTCACCGCTGACCATGACCTGGGTGCCGAAGACTTTATTGAGCCCCTCGAGGCGACTGGCAAGGTTGACACCGTCACCGATGACCGTGTAGTTGAGCCGATCCTCACACCCGAAGTTGCCCACCACCACCGATGCCGTATGGATCCCCACGCGGGTGAAGAAATCGCTCAGGAACGGCAGCTCCTTTTGCTGGGTGTCGAGATCCGCGAGGGCCTCCAGGATCGCGTGGCATGCCTCGGGGGCGTGCTCCGGCAGGTCCGTGGGCGCGCCCCAGAAGGCCATAACCGCATCACCGATATATTTATCGACTGTACCATGGCGTTTCTGGATACGCCGGGTCATGATGGAGAGATACTCCCCGAGCCGGTGGGCAAGCTCCATGGGCTCCAGCCGCTCGCTCACGGAGGTGAAGCCTTTTATGTCACTGAACAGGATGGTGAGGGGCCGCACCGTCCCACCCAGCTCCGGGTCCTGACGCTGCTCCAACAGCTGGCGCACCACCTTCATGGGGACATACTTCTGGAAGGCACGGAGCCCCACCTTCATGGATTCGAAGGAACTGAGCACGTCGTTAATCTCCCGAAATGCCGATTTGGAAGGGTTTGGATCCAGCTCCATGTTGCGAACCCGTTCACTCTCGGTGACGAGGCTGGAGAGGCCGTGGGAGATCATCCTGGCCAGGAAGAGCCCGGCGATGAGGGCGATGAGCGCCAGGATAACCGCCATAATGAGCGCCCTCTTGCTCGCTTTTTTTGCGGAGGCCAGGAAGTCGTCTTCCTTGGCCACCACAGCTGCCACCCAGCGCCGGGATTTGCCCACATCGATGGAGAGCAGCGTGCATACCCAGGTGTCACCATCGGCGGTGTACCGCAGCGTCATGGGGGCCACACCTGACTCGGAAAAGGCCTGCTTCAGGAATTTTTTCACATCCTCGTTACCCGCCAGAGCGGCAACCTCCGGCTGCTTGCTCTCGTGGAGCTTGCGCAGCCGACGCTCACCGGAGGGACCGTCGATGATAAGGGATTTTTTATCCCGGGTGGCCACGATCTGCCCCAGTTCATCCATCAGGAAGGCCTGACCCGAAGAGCCCACATGGATGTTCCGGTCCAAAAAGTCTGACAAATCGATGAGCCCGATGTTGGCCGTGAACACGCCCTGCCATTGCCCCGCGGGGTTTTTATAGGGCACC
>JAHJLU010000599.1 GCA_018821745.1 Myxococcota bacterium
CAGAGGAAGCCCGTCCCTTCCTACCAGCCTGATCCCCTTCTCTTTTCAGCCCGGGCCCTGCTCTCGGAGCTCCGCAGGGTGCTGCGCTGCACCGCCCGGGGAGAATCCCGGGGTCCCAAGACTACCACCGGCTACCCGACCATAAAACCAGCCACAAGGCATGCCACCGATGATGACCGCGCACCGGTATTTCCCAAGGGGAGTATTCCCGAGGTCCCCATGGAGCTGCTTCGGTCCAACAAAAACATCCTCGCGTTTGACGGCTATCACATTTTTGATCCCGGGCCGGATCTGATGGGTATTAATCGCCTCTCTTACACCCATAATTTCGACTCCGGCCTCTCAATCCACACCGCATTTCAAACCATTGAAAGCGCCAACACCAGCCTCTCAAAGAGCAGCCTGGGGCTGGGATATTTACGAGGAGCCGTGGAGACCACGCTGACCATTTTTTTATACACCGGGGATTATTTTGACCCTGCAGCCAGGGAGTGGAGCCAGGTCTCCTCAGGGCATGGGGAAATCCGGGCTCGACTGGGCAACCCCTCTGGAAGGCAATTCTCCTTCGGTCTCTCGGTAAACCCTCAGATGCCATATCGCTTCGCAGGGTTCCACCTCGGCGCTGAGACACCACTGGGCATCACGAGAGCCTCTCTCACCTTCGATCTGACCCGGTACCTGATCCATCTCCCCGAAGGCGCTGAGGGCCACCCCTGTGTGGGGTTCTATCTCGCGGACAGGCTCCCGGTTCCCTGGCCCACTGCCCCAGGCCAACTCTCCCTCACCGTTCGCGTCGGCCTGAGTTCACGCTGCGCCGACCCCTCGGACGAACGCACCTCCTTCGCAGCGGGCGCGGGGCTGCGGTACCAGTGGTAGAACAAGCAATTGGGCACCCCGGCGCAGGTGAAGCAGGAGTGGACTTCACCGAAAGCGATGCAAATACAAACATATAACTATGGTCTTGGCAAATAATTCACAGCGATTCACACCCCTGTTGTCAATGGAATTTGACGATCCGCGGGGGTCCAAAAAAGGTTCCATGGCACGCGGTTTTTTTTCTCACCACCGGGCGAAAACTCCCCCAAGCACATAATAATTAAGCATCATTTAGTGGATAAATATTTTTGTATGCCATCGTGCATTCATTTCTGATTTATTTTTTTCACTTCACATTTCTCCTTTACTTTTGACTACTTCCAAGATTTTCACCCGCAAGGCACGAAAATCCGGCACGGAGTTGGGCACGCCACTTGCGCTTATAAACAGGCAGGAGGTGCATCATGGCACGCAACATCACACTTTCAATTATCCTTTTAGCTCTCGTAACTTTCACCATGAACGACGCTCAGGCGAGAAAGGTCGTATACAAAAAAGTTTACACTACCGTCACCGTCCCCGGCTACATCACCAACGCTGATGTCAATCAGTGCAACTACGAGACCCGCTTCATCCGGCGCCCTGTTCGGAAGCAGAACGCCTATAACCTGTGCATCCAGCGCATCAGGGACTCCAGGGCAACCACCCGAGTCGTGGTAACCACCCGCCCCGTGTATGTCAGCACTCCTGTCAGACACAAGCGGCCCGTGGTCATCAGCACCCGGCCCCACTACACCAACAGGCGGCCCGTTGTAGTAAAACGTGCTCCCGTGAAACGCCCCGTCCGGTACGTGGCCAAAAAAGCCCCGGCACACAAAGCTTCCCGCAGCAGCGCCAAGTCTTCGGGCCGCTCCGCCAAGTCTTCGAGCCGCAGACGCAAATAGTCCCCCCTTCCCCCCACTCGAATCTCCAGACCCCCCTTCGCTAAAAACTTCCCCGGGCAAAAAGCCGAGAATACCTGACCAACTACCGTGTCACAGACCCGACCCCTTCTCTGGTATCCCTTCACTTTTTTTAAGACAACTTTAGTGTAATATATTGTATTTGTTGATCTATTGAAAATAAAGACAGTTGTAAAAATTTGCCCGCTGGAGCCCCTGGGAGGCCACAGCCGGGCCTTTTGGCGGGGGGGGGTTTGTTAATACAAAGGGAGGACCCCTCCGGCCTTCCCATGAGCTCCCCTGGAGCCCCTGGGGCCATTTTGCCATTTTTTTTTCCATTTTCAGGGGTGGGCGGGCGGAAAAAGGGGTCAGACCATGTAGTACATTTTGAGCTCCAGGGGATGGGGGATTCCCTTGAGCTTGTCGATCTCGGCCTCTTTGAGCGCGCACCACTTGGAGAAGAACTCTTCGGCAAAGACATCCCCACGGGTGAGGAAGGCGTGATTTTCCGTGAGGGCGGCCAGAGCCTCACCGAGATTCGCGGGGAGAGACTTGAGCTCCTTGAGCTTCTGCTTGTCCCACTGGAAGATGTTCCCCTCTACGGGACCAAAACCCAGCGCCCGGGGATCCTTCCTCTCGATGACCCCGTCGAGGCCGGCCATGAGCTGCCCGGCGATGAGGAAGTAGGGGTTGGCCGTGGCATCGGGGGAGCGGAACTCAATGCGCTGCTCCAGGGGATCGTTGCAGTATTTGGGGATGCGGATGGAGGCCGAGCGGTTTCCGGGGCTGTAAAAGAGCTTTGTGGGCGCTTCGTAGCCGGGCACCAGTCGCTGGTAGCTGTTGACGGAGGGGTTGGTGATCCCCAAGAGGGCCTGGCCGTTGTCCAGGATTCCCGCCAGATAATGCTCGGCGGTGGCGGAGAGCCCCGCAAAACCATCCTTTTGATAGAACTGGTTTATGCCGCCCTTGTAGAAGTTCTGGTGGCAGTGCATACCGCTGCCGGGATGTTTTCCCAGGGGTTTGGGCATGAAAGTGATGGAGAGGTTCATCTGCGCCGCCAGCTGCTTGCACACATATTTCACCAGCATCACGTGATCCGCCGCCTGGAGTGCCGGGGTGAGCTTAACCTCAAACTCCCCCTGCCCGGCGCCGCCCACTTCGTGGTGGTGGTAATGGATGGGAACACCCAGGTCCACCAGCATCTGGGCCGCACGCATGCGGAACTCGTACTGTTTGTCGTAGGGAGGCAGGCGGTGATACCCCTCGTGGGGCTCCAGATCCAGCCCCTCGGAGCCGTTGGATGAGCTCTGGGGAACGATGGTGTATCCCGAGCGATACTTGTCGAACTGGTAGGTGATGGAGTCAAAGAGATAAAACTCGTACTCCGGCGCGAAATAGGCCTCGTCGAAGATGCCCTGCTCCCGGCCGAACGCAACCGCGCGCCCCAGCGTTTGTCTGGGATCCAGTGAGGAAGGAGCACCCGTGGCTACGTCAATCGCCGCCGAGATAAAACTGAGGGTCTTGACCGGGAAGAAGGGATCCACAAATCCTGTCTCCCATATGGGTTTGAGCACCATATCGGCGTGTTCCAGTGACTGGAGCTTCACGCTCGAGGCGTCAAACCCGATGCCGTTGTGTTCAAAAAGATACCAGGTGTGTTCATCGGTCGAGAGGGTCACATGACGCCAGTCCCCCTCAAGATCGGAAAATTTGATATCGATCCAGTTGATCTTTTCTTTTTCGGCGAAGGCTCTTGCTTCTTTAAGACTCTGAAACATATACGCTTCCTCACTTTCAGTTGTGGTCACGGCGAGAAATACCGATCGTTTCTCCCCCGAGGGGAACCCCGAATCTACCATAACATGAACCAATTAACAGATTTTCCGGGAAACCATATTGACGGGTCCGGGAAAAGCCCGTAGAAGAGAACCGCAGCCTCTCACATAAACAAAGGATAACCATATGAACATACAAGATATATTAAAATCATGCAACGAAAACGACGTGCGCTATCTTCGGCTCCAGTTCACCGATCTTCTCGGCGTGAACAAGAACGTTGAGCTCCCCAAATCCCAGTTTGAAAAGGCTCTGAACGGGCAAATCTTCTTCGACGGATCTTCCATCGAGGGTTTTGCCCGCATCGACGAGTCCGACATGCTCCTGGTGCCCGATCTCGACACCTTCAAAATCCTCCCGTGGAAGGATGCCTCCTACGGCCGCGAGGCACGCGTCATCTGCGACATCCGCAAGCCCGACGGGACCGAATACGTTGGCTGCGCGAGGACCGTACTCAAGAGAGTGCTCAAGAAGGCAGCGGACAAAGGTTTTGAGCTTATGATAGGGCCCGAGCTGGAGTTTTTCCTCTTCCAGCGGGATCAGGAGGGCTTCGCCACCACCATCACCCACGACCGGGGCGGCTATTTCGACCTCACCCCCATCGACAAGGGCGAGGTGGCCCGCCGGCGCATCGTGGAAGATCTCGAGGAGATGGGCTTCACCATCGAGGCCTCCCACCACGAGGTGGCCATCGGGCAGCACGAGATAGACTTCAAATACGCCCCCGCCCTCATGGCCGCCGACAACATCTGCACCTTCCGGTTCGTCACCCGCAAGGTGGCCGTGGACAATCACATGCACGCCACCTTCATGCCCAAGCCCCTCTACGGAAAGACCGGCTCGGGGATGCACACCAACCAGAGCCTCTTCAAAGACGGCGAGAACATCTTCTGCGACGAGAGCGCCCCCTACGGCCTCTCCCAGATGGCCCTGAACTACATGGGCGGGCTGTTGCATCACGTGAAGGGCTTCTCCCTGCTCACCAACCAGCTGGTCAACTCTTACAAACGGCTGGTTCCCGGCTATGAAGCGCCCACCACCATCGCCTGGGCCCGGCGCAACCGGTCTCCCCTCATCCGCGTCCCCGACGCCAAGGGACAGAGCACCCGCATTGAATTGCGCTCCCCCGATCCGGCCTGCAATCCATACCTGGCCATCGCCGCCCAGTTGGCAGCCGGCCTCGACGGGATCGAACGCAAGCTCGATCCGGGCAAGCCCGTTGAAGGGAACATCTACGACCTGGACAACGAGACCAACGACTTCGATCACCTCCCCGGGAGCCTCTACGAGGCCATCCTCTCCTTCGAGAAGAGCGAGCTCATGCGCGAGATCCTCGGCGAGCACATTTTCCATAACTTCATCACCATCAAGAAGAAGGAGTGGAAACTCTACTCCGCCCAGGTCCACGATTGGGAGATCGCCTCCTACCTCAACAGCTTCTAATCACCGGTCTCCTCTGAATCAAACTCACCCTCAGTAGAGAAAACACCCTTTGGCCTCTTCCTTGCGCTGACCGAATTTGTGCACCAGAGAACAAAGCAGAAGTGGTGTGAGCGTGGCGGGGTGGTCCATGTATACTGACCAATTTTGGTGCGAATAATTTTGTACTCTCCCATGTCCCGTAGCATCCTCGGGATCAGCGTGTCCAGCATGTCACGATGGAATGCTCCTTTCGTTTCCAGAACCCTGTTTTGACTTGTGTCATATTAAAATGCATGCTTATAAGTTACTGGTATTGTGCTGAGATTACCCCCATGGCCATGACGCCAGCCAAGAAGCACAAGAGAGGGTCACTATTAATGAAAATTTTTCTGCTTGCCCTAGTATTCGTCTCGTTGGTCTCCTGTGACGAGAGCATCAACTCCCAGGACTCCTGCGGGGATAGTATTATCGATATCGGGGAGGAGTGCGACGGTTTGACCACCAATGATTACTGTCACTCCCTGGGATATTACGGAGGGA
>JAHJLU010000600.1 GCA_018821745.1 Myxococcota bacterium
CGGAGGATCTCCTGTCGCGCTTCAAGGATCCGGTCCCTGTCCGCCACGGCTGTCTGACCGCTGCCTCTGGCGGTGAGGAACTTGAGGTTTTTGGAGGCCATGAGGGCCCCCAGTCCGTTACGTCCCGCGAAGTGACCACGGTCCGAGACGATGCCCGCGAAGAGGACCCCCGTGTCGGCGGCGGGACCCGTGGTGGTGAGGGTTCCAAAGTGGGACATGCGCTGAAAAATTTCGTCCGTGGTGAGGCCGCGAAGATACTCTGCGTCTTCAAAGGTGACCGCCCCGTCGGAGATGGAGATTCCCGTGAGCGAGTCGCTCTTTCCGGTGATGATGAGGCCGTCTACGCCCCCCTTCTTCAACTCGATCCCCAGATCACCACCCGTGGACGAGTCCCCGATAGTCCCCGTGAGAGGAGAACGTCCCATAATGGTGTAGCGGCCCGAAGTGGGCGCCACGGTGCCCGTGAGGGGCCCGGTGAAGACCAGCAGGGGGCTCTCGGGGTTATCCCAGGGGAGAGTGGCTTTCTCGGCCAGAAAGGCTCCCGCGAGGCCTCTGCCGCCGATGTAGCGGTGGTACAGTTGTGGGTCCGGCTTCATGGTGGTGACCTGTCGCCGGGTGAGGTCGATTGCGAGGATTGTGCCCTGCCATCCGAACATGGTTCAGCTCCTTGGCGGACTCCCTGTCCGTCGGTTGCACTATTTCATGAACCGCTCCGCAGGGGAACCCCAAAGCGCATCAAAAGGGGTTCCGCGAATCAACCCTATCTGGTACTATTGCGGCAAGAAGCGAAGCTCCTGCGGGCATGATGGGCCTGGTTGAAAAACGCCCCGGGTTTCCGGTTGAAAACATGAGTCATTCCCCTGATACTGATCTGGAAGTGGTGAGCCTGAAAGAACAGAACGAGCTTCTGCGAAGAGAGCTCTTTGCGCATAAAAGCAGGGTTGAGGTGTTGCGCGCGGAGCTGGAGCGTTCCATGAGGGAACACGAAATGAACCTCGACTGGAAAAAACTGGTGGAGGATTCCCTGCGGGCCAGTGAGGAACAGTACCGCACCCTGGTTGAGAATATGGGTGAGGGGGTGGCTGTGGTTGATCTCCGTGAGCGGTTCACCTTTGCAAACCAACTGGCGGAACAGATCTTCGACGTCGGTCCCGGGCAGTTGGTGGGAAAATCCCTCTTCGATTTTGTGAGTGAGGTGACCCAGGAGAAGGTTAAATTCGAGACCCAGCAACGGGTGGAAGGACGTTCAGGGTCCTATGAACTCGAGATCGCGACCCAGAAGGGGAATCGCCGCTGGATCCTGGTGACGGCGGTACCCTATCCCGACAATGACGGGAACACCCGGTATGTGCTGGGGATTTTTCGGGATATTACCGACCGCAAGGAGAACGAGGATAAACTCGAAGAGTATGGGGAACAGCTCCAGGAGCTGGCTACGGAGTTGACTCTCACCGAGGAGCGCGAACGTCGGGCTATCGCGCAGGTTCTCCATGATGGCACCGGTCAGAATCTGGCCCTGGTGATGAACCTCCTCAAGCAGCTCAAACTCCGGCTCGACACCGATGCGCTTCGCACGGAGCTGGATCGGTCCATCGAGGTGATAGAGCAGACCATCCTTTCCACACGGTCGCTCATCTATGATCTCAGCCCGCCCACGCTTTATAAATTCGGGCTCCCCTCAGCCCTGGATGAACATTTCGAAAAGTTTCAGTCCAACTGGGGGATCCAGGCAGAATTTTTCGCTTCCCACAGTATCCCTGCGCTTCCCGATGACCTGAAAATCCTCCTTTTTCAGTCCGTGCGCGAGCTGCTGGTCAATGTGGCCAAGTACGCACAGGCATCTCTCGTCCGTGGATATCTTTATTTCAAGGAGAACGAGATCACGGTCCTGGTGGAGGACAACGGCAGCGGGTTTGAAAAGGAAGATCTCAAGCGGGCCAAAAGAGAGCGAAAGGGTTTTGGTCTCTTTTCCATCGGGGAGCGCTTACAGACATTCAAGGGGCATCTCTCCATCAACACCTCACCCAAGGGGACCCAGGTGGTGATAAAGGTACCCTTCAAGGAGACACCATGACGCTCAGGATTGTTCTGGCCGATGACCACAAGCTGTTTATGCAGGGTCTCATGACGCTTCTGGAGGGTGATCCTGAATTTGTGGTGGTGGGTGAGGCCTCCAACGGGGTGGAAGTGGTGGAGATGGTCAAGGAAAAAACCCCCGATGTGGTCATAATGGACGTTGATATGCCGGAGCTTGATGGCATTGAAGCCACACGGGCCATTATTGAAGGAGGATTTGCGGCCAAGGTGGTGGCACTCTCCATGCACGACAGCAAGTACCACGTCCTCCATATGCTCGAAGCCGGTGCGCTGGGATATATCCTGAAAGACACTATTTTTGAAGATCTGGTGAAGGCGGTGAAAGTGGTGGCCAAGGGGGAGAGCTACCTCAGTCCCAAAATTGCGCGGGTTGTCATCCGGGAGATGTCCCGGTTTCCCGAGACGGAGCAGCGTGATTTTTCCACCCTCACCACCAGGGAGCAGGAAGTGCTTAAGGGAATCGCCGATGGGAAGCGCTCGAAGGATATCGGCGGCGATCTGTTTATCAGCGAGAAGACGGTGGAAAACCATCGCAAAAATATCATGACAAAACTGAATATCCACTCCATTGCGGAACTGACCAAGTTCGCAATCAGGAACAATCTCACAGATCTTTAGGTATTGGTGTCCAACGGGGGAGTCATCATGGTGTGGCGCGGGGGTTCACCGCCATCGCACTCATTTTGCTTCCGGTGATGGTTTGCCCGGACCTCAGAATCAGCAGATCCTGCCCCCCGGGGGGAGCCCCGACCCGTGGGAGCGCCTGCCAGGACCCGGGGAGGAAATTGCGACCTAAAATATTGAAATGATAAATTATGTTGCAATTACCCCTTGGGGTTGAATATTTTTGTGTACACTGAATACTCAGGGAAAAACAGGGCTGCCCATTCCAGCAATCATAAAAAAAGTGAGACAGTTGTGGTAAAAAGGGATTGTTCCCTTGACATCGGCCGGGTTTTAATCTA
Source organism: Myxococcota bacterium (assembly GCA_018821745.1). Lineage (GTDB taxonomy): Bacteria > Myxococcota_A > Polyangia > HGW-17 > HGW-17 > SZUA-580. Next base: position 3,063 of record JAHJLU010000600.1, read on the forward strand.
AATCAGCCCTCTTTGGAGTGGCCTTTGGGCCATATAATGTTTTACGAATAAATGCTTTTATGAGAGCTACATCATGAACAAAACGTACAGTGCCAAAACAGATGAAGTCGAACGTAAATGGTATGTGATTGATTTGGAAGGCGAAGTTCTGGGAAGAGCCGCCACCAAAATCGCCACCCTCCTTCGGGGAAAGCACAAACCACAGTTTACCCCCCACATTGACACCGGAGATTTTGTCATTGTCCTCAATGCGGACAAGGTAAAACTCACCGGTAACAAGTGGGCTAACAAAGTGTATTACAAGCACAGCGGGTATATTGGTGGTCTTCGGTCTTTCACGGCCAACGAAATGCGTGACCGTCATCCCGAAAGAATCGTCCAGTTTGCCGTCCGAGGTATGCTGCCCAAGACCAAACTGGGAAACAAAATGATCAAGAAACTGAAGGTTTATACCGGCACTGAGCACGTTCATGCCGCTCAGACCCCAGTTAAAATCAGCATCGGAGAGATCAGGTAATCATGGAAAATAACGAGAGAAGTTACGGAACCGGTCGCAGAAAATGTGCTGTTGCGAGAGTTTGGGTTAAACCCGGAACTGGCAAAGTCCTGGTCAATCATAAAGATTACAAAGACTATTTCGTTCGTGAGACATCCAGAATGATCTCCATGCAGGCTATTGAGCTTGTGGAAATGGCCGATAAGCTTGATGTGTACGCCACCGTAAAGGGCGGCGGTCTTTCCGGTCAGGCTGAAGCTGTTCGTCATGCCATCACCAGGGCCCTCTGTCGCTTCAACATTGAATACAGAACCCCTCTCAAGCGTGCTGGTTATGTAACTCGTGACCCCCGCGTGGTCGAGAGAAAGAAATACGGACAGAAGGGCGCCCGCGCCAGATTCCAGTTCTCCAAACGCTAAGCCTCTCCTTTTTTCTTCCCCACCTCCATTCTGGAAACTGTTCTTTTTCCCCTTGATACGTTGTCATCTTTCTGTTAGATATCTCTAACAGAGGTTGCTTTGGCTCACACCACCTTACCCCCCCAGAGAATTCTGCTCCTCGGAAACCACCAGGTAGGAAAATCCATCCTCTATTCCCGGCTTGCGGGTCAGGAACCCGGAGAGACCGATCTCTCGGGGAGCACGCTCCTGGTCACCCGAACACGGACCGAGTTTCATGGGACCCCCATGGAAGTAATTGATACTCCTGGGATTAATACACTTTTTTCTCAGGATCACGAGGGTTGGCTCACCCGGGAGTTTATTGCCCGGGGTGACTATGACACCATCGTCGTGGTGATGGATCATAAAAACCCCAAACGATCCACCGCCCTGTTTCTCCAGCTCACTCTTCTGCAAAAACCCATGGTGTGCGTCCTCAATATGAGCGATGAGGCAGCCCGTGTGGGTGTACGATCCGATCTCAAGGCCCTCTCATCAAGGTTATCGGTGCCTGTGGTTTCCACAACGGCGCTGACAGGGGAGGGGCTCGATGAACTCGCCACGGAGCTGCAACGGCCAAGGGTGCCACAGGTCAATCTCTATGATAAATATCTCACAGAGGTGGATGAGCTGCTTGAGGCCCGTCAGATCACAGGCTGGGATCGGGTTATTTGTCATCTGGTTTTTGCGCGTATCAACGAGGCACGGGATCTCCTCACGGGATCGCTGCATGAGATCCTCCCGGAGATTGAGACCCTGGGAATTGCCATGGGAAAAAACACTCCCATGCAGCGGATGGACCTCACCATGACCGATGCTGCCTTTACGGCTGCGACCCGTATTACGCGGGAAACCTTCTGGGAGAGCCGAAAAGAGGTGGGACTGTCAGGGCGGATAGGCCGGTGGTCAATGCAACCCTCGACAGGGATTCCCATTGCCCTGCTGGCGCTTACGCTCATGTATTTCTGGGTGGGAAAATTCGGTGCCTCCTTTGTGGTCGATTTCCTGGATAAACAGGTCTTCGGTCCCCATGTGATCCCCTGGTTTACCTGGTTGTTCCACTTCATCCCCTGGCCCTTTGTACGGGACGCCTTCATGGACAAAGACTTCGGGATGATCACCACGGGACTGTTTCTGGCGCTGGGGATCGTGTTGCCCGTGCTCTTCACCTACTATATGTTTGTGGGGTTTTTGGAAGACATGGGATATTTTCCACGGCTCAGCGTGCTGATGGACAAGGTGATGCGACCCGTGGGGCTCAGTGGCAGAGGCGTTATGCCGCTTCTTATGGGTTTCTCCTGTATCACCATGGCCATCGTGACAACCAGGGTGCTTAAGTCCAGAAAAGAGCGGATTATTGCCACCCTCCTGCTTATATTGGGAGTCCCTGTGCTCCTCTGCTGGCGACCATGTTCATTATCCTCGGGAAGCTCCATTTCTCGGCCACGGTTCTGATTTTCGGGATTATTTTCTCCCAGATCGTGCTCGCCGGTATTCTGGCAAACCGTCTCATCAAGGGAGAGATCCCCGAGTTTATCATGGAGATTCCCCCCGTCAGGGTACCCCGGGTGAGCCACGTTCTTAAAAAGACACTGCTGAGAACCTATGAGTTTATTCGAGAGGCCCTGCCGCTGTTCCTCATGGCCTCCTTCATCCTGTTCCTGCTGGCAAGAGTCGGGTTTCTGCTATGGATGGAGAGAGTCTCCCGCCCGCTGGTGGTCAATTTCTGGGGGTTGCCCGAAGAGTCGGTCCAGATCCTGATCAAGACCATGATCCGCCGGGAGAACGGGGTCGCAGAGCTTGCGCGTCTCAGGAACATCTTCACTGGGGCCCAGGCGATTATTATCATGTTGCTCATGACCTTTTTGTTGCCCTGTGTCAATGCAACCCTCATGATGATAAAAGAGCGTGGTCTCAAGATCTCCATGATGATCATCGGGACGGTGTTCGTCTATGCCACGGTGGTGGCCGGTGCAGTAAACCTCTTCTTTCGCGTTTTCAATGTGCACTACTGAGGCAGACCATGAGTGATCCGAAAAACGAGATAATCGATGAGATGCTGGAGACCCTGTGGACCGCCCGCGAGAAGGAGGTCTCCCCGTGTGCCCTGGGCAGCCATGCCAAGGTGCCCTTATCCCAGGAAAATGTCGAGCTGCTCACGAGGGAAGACTATATCCTGTCGGACGGCAGTATGACCATGACCCAGGCGGGAGAAGAGCGTGCGGCCAAGATCATCAGGAGGCATCGTCTCACCGATGTTCTTCTGTATCACGTGCTGGATATGAAAGATCATGAGACGCGGGAGAAAGTGGCCTGTGTTACGGAACACAACATGCTCCCGGAGATGATGGAGGGGATTTGCACCCTTCTGGGGCATCCCAGTCATTCGCCCGATGGCGAACTAATTCCCCCCGGTGCCTGCTGTCTGAGGGAAGCGGACAGTGTGGACAGCGTGATCATGCGGCTCTCATTGTTTAAACGGGGTGAGCGGGGGAGAGTAGCCTATATCAAGCCCAAGAGTCACTCACGCTTTGAGAGACTCAGTTCATTCGGCCTTTTACCTGGCACGGTGATTACCCTTGTTATGGATCGCCCCGCCTATATCATCTCCTTTGAAAATACGGAGCTCGCCCTGGACAGTGCTGCGGCGGAAGACATCTTTGTTTCGCGGCTCCCTTCTCAGACAGTCCCCCCTGATAAGCAGGAAAAACCCGCGGAATTATCACTGCTTGGCAGAATCACCGCATGGATATGGAAAGAAAAATAGGCCCAGGGAGTCCGCTGTTTTCCACAGGCGTTCCGTGGGGACTTTTTTCATCGAGACGAGGACCATGAGCAGGGTCAGGTTCTTTTTTTTGAGGGTCTGTACCTGGATGTGGTGAGTGCCCATGGTTCCGGTGCCAACACCGTGGTCTCCCAACGTCAGGGGGATCTGATTTATTTTTAATATTTTCATAAGCTTTTGGGAATCGACCCCAAGACCGGAGAAGAGTATAAGCTCCTCTTTCCCCTCCTTCCCAAGGGAGAGGGTGACCAAAGAGAGGTTTCGTTCGCCCTCCGCGCTGATAATCTTTGTGTGGATCTGTGGAGTCGTGGGGATGGAGAGGGAGTATCCATGACTCAAGTGCATAAACTCATAGCCACTTTTTGTTTTTCGTGAGATGCCCCCAAGGGAGAGAAGCAGTTTTTTCCAGGTAGCCCCCTGCTTCATGAGACGGGTCCAGCGTGAACAGAAATAGGTGTGAATGGTTTTATAATATTGGAGCTCTTTCCCGAGGCTGAGCACCGCGAGCAGATGGCGAAGACCGTGGGAATAGTAGCCCTGAGAGAAGAGTCGAGAGGCCAAAGATGCGTGGTAGAGAGCATTAACGGGAGAGGGGGAACGAAGATCCTTCTCGGCGATGGTTTTAGGATGGATGATGTGTCCCTCCCCGTCGGTGGCAACGGTCACGCCATCAAGGGTAAACGTTTTGTTTTTACAATGAGATATCGCGGTCAATTCTGTTATCCCCTTGCCCATGTAGTCAATGGTGAGGAGATTTCTCAGCGAGAGGGTCCCGCAGGAGGGTGGTACCAAAACCCGGGGTTTGGGTTCTGTGCCCTGATGGGTGCAGGACATCAGGGCCAAAAGGGGGAGAATGAGGATAGGGTGTCGATTCATAGGAAAGCCTCTGAAGTAAATAACAGATTATTATTATTCACAAAAAAACTCCATTGGCAAAAA
>JAHJLU010000601.1 GCA_018821745.1 Myxococcota bacterium
GATGGGGATGGAGATGGGGATGGAGATGGGGATGGAGAAGGGGATAGCCGCCAGAAACCGTGAGATAGTCGCAAAGATGTTGGCCAAGGGCGTTGACCGGGCCACCATCCTTGAGCTCACCGGTCTCTCCTCCTCAGAGCTTTCGGTCCTGGAAGAATAGACCCAATTTTAGAATGGTGGGCCCGCCTCCCAGTTGATCATTTCATCATGTTCATTGGCCCCTGTTGGTTTCAGTCGGGACTCAGGATGAAGCCATCCCGTGACACACTCCATGTATCGGGGGAAACATCGGGGGGGGAAAGCAGCGCAATAACATCCGCGGGCTTGATGGCGGTGGTGGTGGTAATACCGATAACCATGCGGATGGAGGTCTCATCGACCGCAAGCTCCAACAGGGAGGGCCTGCCGTCAAAACTCTTGGGGGCTTTGTTTTTTCCCTTGCGCATCAACTCAATGGTACTTTGTGCCAGTAAATCCGTTATGGCTCCCATGAAATCCTGCGCTTTGAGGGGGGCCGGTGGCTCAGCCTTGTAGATTACGGCATTGAGCCTTTTTGAGAGCGGCTGGGCGGTGGGGGGAATAAGGCTGATGGCAGTGAACTCCATGAATGGAGGGGAGGCCGCGTTCATGCGCCTGATAATCTCGGCAAAGTCTTCCGGAATAGCATCACAGAAAAGCTCAATAAGCTCTCCATGGGACTCCATGTTTCTGCCGGGAGGTGGTGAGTAACTCAACTTGGGTCGGGGATTAAACCCCTGGGTATAGACAGGCCTGATCCCCGCGGCCCGAAAAATTCTGGGGAAATGATCCAGCAGATCCAGGTGGGTCAGAAAAACACCCATGCCTGTTTTGGAATACTCCAGGAGGAGGCGCTGATTGGTCAGGGTCCCGGCTGGAGCGATGTCAGGATCCAGCGGAGGATCCCTGTCAAGGAAGGTCTCATAACTTTGCGCCCGTGCCCGCTCGCTGGCGAGATCACATTTGGCCCCACAGGCATGACACAGGGCCGATTCCCCGGAAAAATCCAGACAGGGAGGTGTTACCACTGCGTCAAACGCTCTGGCAAACTCTTCCTTCAGAAAGGCAGTGGTGACCCCTGTGTTCACATAGTCCCAGGGCAGGCGCGCGTCGGTAGGCCAGGCACTCAGATACCGATGGGGATCGATGCCACACGCTTCAATGGCCTCTTTCCAGCGTTTCAGATCGAAAAAGTCCCGCCAGCCGTCAAAGCGTGCCCCCGATTTCCAGGCGTGGTGAATAACCCGGGACAACTGACGGTCGCCACGGCTGAGGGTCGCCTCCAGCAGGCTCTCCTTGGGGGTATGGACTTTGACTGCCATGTTCAGTGCGTCTGCCGTATCAAACACGACCTGCTGCTTTTCGACAATCTCCTCCACTGGAGTGAAGGGGAGCCACTGGAAGGGGGTGTGGGGCTTGGGGACGAAGTTTGAGATGCTGATTGTCACCTTCGGGGGCTTGGCCTGAGCATGCTCGCGGGCCTTGACACTCATGCGGTAACCAAGTTCTACCAGAGCCCTGAGGTCATCATCGGTTTCGGTGGGAAGCCCCAGCATGAAATAGAGCTTGATTCGAGACCATCCCAGGGCTGAGACCTTGCCAACCGTTGCGGCCAGGTTCTCCTCGGTAATGTTCTTGTTGATCACATCACGGAGCCGCTGTGTACCTGCCTCGGGGGCGAAGGTGAGTCCCCCTCCCCTGCCTGTGCGAATGGCCTGCAGCAGCGGCTCGGGGATATTGTATGCCCGAAGGGAGGAGATGGCAACGGAGGCATCCTGGGAATTAAGGTACTGCGCCACTTTCGTGAGCAGTTTGTCGAAATGGGGATAATCAAGGGTTGAGAGGGCGGTCAGGCTGACTTCCTGATACCCGCATCCCGAAACCGCGTCCCTGATTTCCTGCATCAACCGGTCAGGATGTTTGGTCCGAAAGGGGCGATAGAGGTAGCCAGCCTGGCAAAAACGACACCCCTGGTTGCACCCGCGGGAAATCTCTATGGCAGCGCGATTGAACACGGCGATGTGGGGAACCGGTCCCCCCGCGGCAGAAGGCTGTTCATCGAGGTTGTCCACCCGGGCGATGGCTACCTGGCCATTCTCGCTCAGAGATTGCGTCGTTACAACTTCAAGCCCCGTCGTGGCATCGAGCTCCGTCACATAAAGCGCAGGAACATAAACGGACGGATGTTTGTTGAGGATTTGAAGGCGCTCGGCTCGACTCACTCCCAGCTTCTTCAGGCGAAGATTTTCCTGAAGGAACCACACCAGCAGCTCCTCCCCATCGCCCAGCAGGAAACAGTCGAAGAAGGGAGCCACGGGCTCGGCGTGGGTGGCAACAGGACCTCCCGCGATTATCAGCGGGTCTGACTCCCTGCGCTCCGAGGCCCACAGGGGGATGCTGCCCAAATCCAGCATAGTAAGGATGTTGCTGTAGTTGAGTTCGAACTGGAGAGAAAACCCGATGACGTCAAAGGACGAAAAAGGAGATGATGACTCCAGGGAGACCAGGGGGAGGTCATTGGTCCGGAGTTTTTCTTCCATATCGGGCCAGGGCGTAAAGACCCTCTCGGCGCCCGCCCACACCAGGTTATTGATTTTTTCATAGAGGATTCTGAGCCCCAGGTGCGACATCCCGATTTCGTAAGCGTCGGGGAAGGCCAGCAACAGGCGCGTGTCGAGACGGGCCCAGTCACGCAGTGCGCTTTTGGGCTCATTTCCAAGATATCGAAGAGGTGTATGGAGGTTCTCAAAGAGGTGCGAATAGGGATGAAAAGAACTCATATCGGGGAAAGACCATCACTTTTTCAGCGTGTATTTGCTGTAATAAGACGACTTTTTGTCGCTGGAGTTTCGTTTTATCTCCCACAGGAGATTTTTAATAATATAGGTGCCCTTGGATTCATATCCTTTGGCGATTGCAATTTTCATACTGCCACGTGGCACTTTGACGCCGCTTTTTTTCGCGATGAATACGACCGTATTGTCACCGCTTTTTACCGAGGATGAGATGTCGTAGAC
>JAHJLU010000602.1 GCA_018821745.1 Myxococcota bacterium
ACCAACGCCGCGGCCACGGAGCTGGCTGAAAAGATAATTTTAAAGTGCAACTAGCACAGCAGAGGAAGCGATATGAGTGTAAAAAATCTGTTTGAAAATGATCTGAAAGTTGTCAACACCGGCCTCGCATCGTTTAAAGAGAGCCTCGAAGAGGTGGGCACCGACGTCGTGCAGGTGGAGTGGCGCCCCCCCGTCGACGTGGATCCCGCGCTGGCGCTGACGCTCAAAGAGAACGCCGCTAAAATCGACGGCGCAAACAAGGAGGCCGTTGCCATGATTCTTTCGGGGACGCCACACCTGGTGGGCCTGGATATCGCGCTCAACGTCATCCCCAAAATGAAGAAGAACCTCTTCCTCCATGCGGGCCCTCCGGTTAAGTGGGAAAACATGTGCGGCCCCACCAGGGGCGCCATCATGGGCGGGCTCATCTATGAGGGGCTGGCAACGAACATCGAAGAGGCCGAGAAGCTGGCCGCCTCGGGAGAGATTGCCTTCGCGCCCTGTCACGAGCACAACTCCGTGGGGCCCATGGCGGGGGTCATCACTCCCTCCATGCCCGTCTTCATCATTGAGAACAAGGCACACGGCAACTTCGCCTACTGCACCATGAATGAAGGGCTCGGCAAGGTGCTCCGCTACGGCGCCTATGGTGAAGATGTCATCAAGAAGCTCAAGTGGATGGAGCAGGTGCTCTATCCAACCCTCAAGAATGCGGTCGCGGCCGTGGGCTCTGTTGACCTCAAGAACCTCATCGCCCAGGCCCTCCACATGGGCGACGAGGTACACAACAGGAACCGCGCGGGCACCTCGCTCTTCTATCGCACCATCGCCCCCCACGTGATCCGAACCGCAGAGACCCGCGAGATAGCCGCGGATGTGCTCGAGTTCATCAACGGCAACGATCACTTCTTCCTCAACCTCTCCATGCCCGCCGCCAAGGCGACCCTCGACGCCGCACGGGGCATAGAGTATTCGAGCGTCTGCACGGTCATGGCGCGCAACGGCACCGAGTTTGGCGTCCAGCTCGCGGGGACGGGCGACACCTGGTTCACGGGGGAGGCGCCCGTGCCCGACGCGCTCTACTTCCCCGGCTACACCAAAGCTGACGCCAACCCCGACATTGGTGACTCAGCTATCACCGAGACGGTTGGTCTTGGCGGGTTTGCCATCGCCGCTTCTCCCGCCATCGTGCAGTTTGTGGGCGGGACCGCGAAGGACGCCGTCGGGTATACACTGCAGATGTATGAGATCACCGCCGGAGAGAACAATATCTACCAGATCCCCTACCTCAACTTCCGCGGAACCCCCACGGGGATCGATGTGAGAAAAGTGATCGAGAAGAATGTGACCCCGTTTATCGATACGGGTGTTGCCCACAAGAATCCAGGCGTCGGACAGGTTGGTGCGGGGGTGCTCTCGGCTCCCGTCGAGCCTTTCAGAAACGCCTATATCGGCCTTGCAAACAGGCTAAAGAATAAGTAACGTACCAAATCAGGAAACGGAGAAAAAACAATGACAATGAAACCAGAAGAATTCCTTAAATTCATGGGTGAAGTGAAGATGTATGACCTCACACAGAGGCTCTCTATCCACACCCCGCCATGGCCCAGCTACATGCCGCTCCAGATTCAGTATTTCAAGAGACTCGCCGGAGCCCACATGGGACAGGGCGCCAATGGTCAGATCATCAAGACCTCAAACCACGTCGGCACACATGTTGACGGCGAAATCCACTTCCACGCCAGCGGTCGCACCATCGGTGACACCCCCCTCGATCACTGGGTGGGTTCCGGAGTTGTTGTGGATATTTCAGACGATGTTGAGGACTATTCCCTCTACTCACCGGAGCTTCTCATGTCCAAGGTTGAGATCAAGAAGGGTGACATTCTTATCATCAATACTGGTTACAACCGCTACGCGTGGGATCAGCCCGGATCAGACGAGATCCGTTACTTCGTCAAGCACCCTGGCCCGAGCCCGGAGTTCCACAAATGGTGTCTCGATATGGAGATCAAATGGATCGGCGTCGACTGCGGGTCAGCTGACCATCCCATGAACACCATTATCAAAGACTGGCATCCCAAGCGCTTCAAGGAAGCTGAGGAAAAACTCATCAAGGACTACGGCAAGACCTGGGATGAGATGTTCCCCTCCGATGAATACTATCAGGTCATGCACCTCAATCTCTTCCCCAAGGGACTCGTGCACGCGGAGAACCTGGGCGGCGAGATTGACAAGGTCTCCAACAAGAGAGTGTGGATTGGCCTTTTCCCGCTCCGCGGAATTGAACTCGAGTCATCAATGTGTAGAGTTATCGCGTTAGAACCATAAGGCGCACATCACGGGCGGCCTCGCGCCGCCCGTGATCATTTACCGAGGTGTATTACATGGCCATTGCTCATGAATTCAACTATGAAAAACCTGCCTCCCTGGGTGAGGCGCTCGCGCTCCTGTCCCAGTATGGAACCAGGGCAAAAATACTCGCAGGGGCGACGGATCTTGCCGTTCAACTGAAAGAGGGAATGGTGACGCCGGAGTGCCTTATCGACATCAAGGGCCTCTCGGAGCTCAATTCCCTGGAAATGCGGGACGGGCATCTCATCATCGGTGCCAACGTGACCTTTCAGGAGCTCGCAGAGTCAGCGCTGGTGGAAAAAGAGCTCCCCATGCTCTGTGAGTCATCCCTCACCGTTGCATCCGTGGGAGTTCGTAACCGCGCGACCATCGCGGGCAATATCTGCAGTGCGGTCCCCTCTTTGGATTCTGCACCGGTGCTGCTGGTGTACGACGCCATCGTGGTGGT
>JAHJLU010000603.1 GCA_018821745.1 Myxococcota bacterium
CATCCCTATATTTCAAAAGGCATGGAAGACGGGGGAACCGCAATTTTTTCCGGCAAAAATCTACCACGACGAGAGCTACGCCAACTGGTATGAGAACCGGGTCTTCAGGCTCTCCCAAAACCGGATCGTGGCGGTCTATGACGACGTGACCGAGGCCAAGGCCGCCCAATATGCCCTTGCGGAGAGTGAAGCACTCCTCCGGGAGCTCATGAACTCCTTTGAAAAAGCCATCGCCATTTACCGCCCCGTTGATGAGGGGGCCGATTTTATTTTTGTGGAGATGAACACCTTCGCCGAGGCCGTTACCCACTATAAAATCCATGAGGTTATTGGCAAGCGCATCAGCGAGCTCTTTCCCACGGAGGCCTCGGTGGGGCTCATCGCAAATCTTCGCCACGCGCTTGAGTCAGGGGAGACGGTCACCATCCCCCTCAAGCAGTATCAGGACAACCGCATCACCCAGTGGGTCGAGAACACCATATTCCGCATCCCCTCGGGGCTGGTGGTGGCAGTTTTTGAGGACACCTACGAGAAACGCATGGCGGAGCAGGCGCTCATGGAGAACAAAGAGAACCTGCTCAAGAACCAGGCGCGTTTTGAGCTGGCCGAACACATTGGAAGAGTGGGCAACTGGGAGTACAATGTTCAGTCCGAGGTGTTCTGGGGCTCCAAAGAGGCGCGGCGAATATTCGGATTAGACCCCAATGGGGACACCCTGACCGCCGAAGAGGTGGAGAGTCGCATTATCGAGCGGGAGCGCGTCCATCAGGCGCTGGTGAACCTGATCCAGCACAATGTCCCCTATAACCTGGAGTATGATATTCTCCCCGTGGGCTCCGACACGCCAACCACTATCACCTCAATCGCCCAGCTGCAGCGTGACGCTGATGGAAACCCGCTGAAGATCAGTGGCATCATCCAGGACGTCACCCAGCGGCGCAATGATCAACGGGCCCTGGTTACCAGTGAGCTCCAGTACCGTTCCCTCTTTAACACCATGATGGACGCCATTCTGGTCATCGATACGGATCGCATCATCCGCGACTGCAATGACACCATGTGCGAGATGTTCGGGTATACACGGGATGATCTCATTGGCACAACCACTACCAGGCTTTACAATGATCCCCTGGAATCCAGGCGCATGGGGTTGGCCATCTCGGAGCACATGGAGTCGAAGGAGACCTTCTTCATCACCATGGAGTTCAAACGAAGCACGGGGGAATTGTTCCCCGGGGAGGTGCACGTTGGCTATTTCACCGATTCCATCGGCAAGGTCATGGGCGCCATAGGAATCATCCGGGACGTCTCGGAGCGAATACTGCTCGAGGAGCAGGTGAGACAATCCCACAAAATGGAGGCGGTTGGGAAGCTGGCGGGGGGTATTGCCCACGACTTCAACAACCTGGTCACTATCATCAACGGGTACTGCGACATCCTCATGGAGGAGAAAAAGCCCGAGGATCCCGACTATGCAGATCTGGAACAGATCCTCTCGGCGGGACATCGTGCCAGTGAGCTCACCAGACAGCTTCTGGCCTTCAGCCGCAAGCAGGTCCTGAAACCCATCTCCCTGGATGTTAACTGTCTCATTCTGGAGACCCAGAAGCTGCTCGAGAGGACCATCGGTGAGCACTTCCAGCTCAGTAACAATCTGGCCCCTGACCTGAAGGCCGTTCTGGCTGATCAGGGCCAGATCTCCCAGATCATCATCAATCTTGCGGTGAACGCGAGAGACGCCATGCCCCGTGGAGGAACCCTCTCCATCACAACGGCCAATGATTTCATTCCAGAACCCGAGGCGCTCAAAACAGGCCTGAGCATCCACGGTGAGGTGGTTAAACTGACCGTGGCAGACACCGGGAGCGGCATGACGGAAGCGGTGAGAGCGCGAATTTTCGAGCCCTTCTTTACCACAAAAGACACCGGGAGCGGCACGGGGATGGGGCTCGCCATGGTCTACGGGATCGTGAAACAGACAGGTGGTGATATTACAGTGTGGAGCGCACCGGGCCAGGGCACACGGGTGACCATCTTTTTCCCCGCCAGCAGTGCCACCCGGCTGACACCAGCTGAGAGCCCGGAGGTTTTCACCGGGAGTCTGGCCAAAAATGAGACGATCCTCATCGTCGAAGACGAAGCGCCCCTGCGATCCCTGCTCAGGGCAGCCCTGGAGAAGCAGGGATACAATATCCTCACCGCCCCCGACGGTTCCACCGCGCTCTCCATTGCGCATGAATTCCCCGGCACCATCAACCTGATCCTGAGTGACATGGTCATGCCGGGGCTCAGCGGAGTCGAGACAGCGATCGCCCTCCTTGAGACCCGTCCCCATATTCACATATGCTTCATGTCGGGCTATGTCCAGGAATCCCTCCACCACCCGGCCCTGGATCTTCGTCCCACCCACTTCATCCAGAAGCCCTTCCACGCCCGGGAGATCATCGCAAAAATACAGGGCATTCTCAACCAAAGTTGATGAGAACTGAAGGTTCGAATGACTGTCACTGCAAACCTTACGGAAAAGCCAACAGCCTTGCGGAAAAAGAATCCCTCTTTTAGCTCTACCCACTTGACAGCATGGCCTGATTAGGGCATTTCAACACCTTACTGATCAACTTTTCGCAATGGAGGTTTCTTATGCTCTCAAGGTTCTTTGCCATCGGGTTTATTCTCTCTCTCTCCCTGTTTGTGGTCGCCTGCGACGATGACTCGTCGAGCAACAACACGAACAACGTCAACAACGTGAATAACGTCAACAACACGAACAATCTCAACAACACCACCGCCGAGGTCTGCGACGACGACATCGACAATGACAACGACGGTGACGTGGACTGTGATGACCTGGACTGCGCCGACGACCCGGCCTGTGTCGTTGAAACCCGTGAGGCCTTCGAGTTGACCATCAGCCTCCATGACGCCGGGACGCAGATGATGAACCTGCGCACCAAAGAAGCCGGCGGGGACCTCCCCTCCTGCGACTTCGGCTTCCTCGACGACGAGGCCGCCGGACCGCGCATCCTGCTCTGCCCCAACACCGTCGCCTATAACGCCGGAAACGCCGAAGATTTCCTCGACGTGACCGTAGCCCCCGATGACGTAACCTATGAGAGCGATGCGGGAACCGACTACGTGATCGACAACACGTGGCTGGACGGCGGCAGCTGCGCGACGGGCTGGACCTGCAACGGCAACATCTATATCCTCCTGCTCCAGGATGGTTCCTATGCCAAAATCGAGGTCACCTACGGAATGGGCGGCACCGTGACAGTTATGGCCTTCCGCGACATCGACGGCGCTGACGACCTCACCTGCGAGCCCATCCCCGAGTAGCATCCCCCCCGGCTCTACCGCAGCCTCCCCACCACGTTTTTTCGTTACAGTTCCCCGTGCAACCATTCAATCTCGGTAACTCTTATGCCACTATCTGTTTAAAGGGAAGGCCGGGACTCTCTCAACAGGATGCCCTAATGGAATCCGTTTGATTTCCCGGGAGGGGAGAGCAATCGGGGATGGTGCTATTTCTGGGTCTCTTCAAGCTCACGCTTGAGCAGCTCCTTTTTCAACTGGAGCAGCTCCTGGTTCATGCGACTCTCCTCAAGCTGGGACTCCACAAGCTCCATGGAACGATCCATGAGGTGGGACATCTTATCGAGAAGATAGAGGGTCCCCAGGGCCATGGTACCCTGGAGCTTTGTGAGCGTTGAGTCGCTCTCCAGGATGGTGACCTGGCATTTTTGCTCCATGGACTTCACCATCTGCCGGGAGCTGTTGCTGAGGCTTTTAATTATGGGGTTCATGCACAAATCCTTTTCGCCACAAGCGGCGTATGGCTTTTATCATAGCAGGTTCTCCCCGCCAGGGAACGCAATAAATCGGCGGCCTGTGGAGGGGCAGCAGCGGCGGCATCTCCTGTTATTGCGGGGAGTCGGCCAGCAGGGAGTCCAGGTGAGCCAGCGCGGCCTCCCTGTCTGCGACAAGACCCTCGAGCTGGGCGTCGAGGCAGGTGTCGAGGAGGGGCTTGAACCGCGGTCCGGGCTTGAGATTGCGGGCGATAAGATCCCGCCCCGTGATGAAGGGTTTAGGCTTCGCCTCTTCTTTGGGAATTTTTTCCGAGCGGGTCCGGGCCGTAAGGTAGTCGGAGCAGTCCCAGTTGGAGGCCATGGAGTCCATGCGATTTAATTCCAGCAGCATGGAGAAAAAGGTCACCGCTTCACCGTAATCGCCGGCACACTCAAGAGCCATCAGGCGCTTGAGGGTTGAGACCCGGATCTGCTCCGCACGGGCCAGCTTCATGTGGTTTAGCACCAGGCCTGCGACATCTTTCACCAGGGCCCCGGAACACTTCAACCCGCGCATAATGCTCTCGGCAAGCTCAGCGCCAATTTTCTCATGGTAATAAAAGGTGAGCCTTCCGTTTCTCACCTGGCAGGCCTCTTTTTTTCCCACATCGTGCAGGAGCGCGGCGAAGGCCAGAGCAGCATTCATGGGCTTTCGGGCCACCTCGAAGAGCTTGATGGTGTGGGTCAGGACGTCGCCCTCGGGATGGAAATCCGGGGGCTGCTCCACCTCTCTGAGGGCTGCCACAGGGGGCAATATCACCGCCAACAGACCCGTCTCCTCCAGCAGGGAGATGGCGCGAGCGGGGTTTGGGCCCGTGAGCATCTTCTCCAGCTCATCGCGGACCCGCTCCTTTGAGACACTCTGAACCATGGGGGCCATGGCGTGGATCGCCTCTCGTGTCTTCTCATCCATGGAGAAACCAAACCGTGCGCAGAAGCGCACCGCCCGGAGCATGCGCAGGTGATCCTCGGTAAAGCGGGCCACGGGCTCACCAATGGCGCGGACGACACCGTCGGTGATGTCCTGAACTCCGCCGACAAAATCAATGATTTCACCCGTGTGCGGCTCCATGAGCAGCCCGTTGATGGTGAAATCCCGGCGAAAAACATCCTCTCTGGGAGTGGTGTAGGTGATGGTCCGGGGTCTCCTCCCGTCGATGTACTGACCATCGGAGCGGAACGCGGCCACCTCGAAGGGAAAGCCATGGGAGAGCACAATCACCACTCCAAACTCTTTCCCCACGGGGATGGTATGGGAAAACAGCGCCTCCATCTGCTCAGGAGTGGCGCTGGTGGCGATATCCCAGTCGCTGGCCCCATTGCCCATGATGGCATCGCGGACGGCGCCTCCCGCAAAATAGGTCTCGAATCCCGCCTCCATGAGGCGTCTGGTGACCGCACAGGCGGCCTGGTAGTGTGGGGTGCTGGGAACAATGATGTTCATGGGTAGCCGTTATCGGTTGCGGGTGGAGGGCTACTCCACCACGAGAAATGATCGTTTCTTCAAAATCTGTCCGCCCCCGGTGCGGAGATCCACCTCCCAATCGCCGCGGAGGCTGAGGCAGCCGCTCTCGGTGTGCTCTATGGAGGACCAGATGAGGTATTTGTCTCCCTTGAGCTTGAGCTTGCGAAGGGCCTTCCTCTTGATAACCTTGTCGTTCATGAGCCACACGTGCTCAAAGCGATCCCGGGGATTAACCGGGCTCTCCAGCACATGGACACAGTAAATCCTTTTGTCTTCCATATCCTTGCGGTGGATCCGATATACTCCATCACCCCGGGGGGGGTGCTCCCGGCTGGGCGCTCTTGCGGTAATGGTGGTCTGTGAGACTTTGAGCGGTGTTGGGGGGATAAACGCACGGACCAGATAAAAACCCCCGGCGATGAAGGCACTCCCCAACAGAACCCAGCGAAGGTGTCCCTTCTTCAGGAGCCAACGGGGATAATGGAGGACAACAAAGCCCAGCACCGCGAGAAAGGCGGCCATGGGCAGCGTGAACTGCCCCGGCAAGGGAACAAACAGGGGCAGCAGCAGGTTGAAACTTGCGAAAAGACACAGGGAGTAGTACCCGGCCCTAAGGAGCTTCTTCTCCATGAGCCAGTTGTCAAAGATGAGATCCTGGGTGGAGAGGATGGCCATGAGCCCCACCACGGCAGTGAAGATAATAGAGGGCGAGGAGAGCACCGAGGCTTCCCAGTAGAACGGGATCATGAAGAAATAGAGCCCCTGGTACATGTTCTTCATGAAGTAGTTGAGGATGAGCTTCACCCCCCGCTTTTTTTTTCCGCTGCGCACCTCATAGGCACCGATACGGTCAAAAACAATCAGCAGAAGCAACAGCGCCATGAGGTACATGGTGAGCTTCTTGACCTGCCCGAAATCCCCGTGAAAAAAAATGATGACCAGAATGCCGAAGGTGAAGGCCCAGGTGCTGTGAATCCACCAGAGCACCTTCTCATGGGCGTGGAGCAGCTCCTTGAATTTTTGCCACCAGGAAAAAAGAACCATAGATACCTCGGGAGGAGAATATCAGAATACCCCCATGGGTACAACTCCCCTACCGCTGCTCAGCTGCGCTGAAGAAAACCGGGATCTGAGAGAGAGAGACTATTTCTCGAAGGTGACGTTGAAGCGCTTGGACATGCGGGAGACGAGGCGGGAAGCCTTGTTCCGGTGAATAATCCCTTTGCTGGCCACTTTATTGATGTAGGCTGCGGCGTTCTTCACCAGATCATTGGCGAGGTCTTTATCTTCACCAGTGAGGGCGTGACGGGCACGCTTGAGGTGGGTGCGCATGGTGGACATGAAGAAACGGTTGGTAGAGCGACGTTTGACGCTCTGCTTGTGACGTTTGATTGCTTGCTTGTGATTGGCCATCTTCTCATCCTTAAGATACATGTCCGGATCAATCCAGACTATCGGTAACCTGCCGCGCGGAGAAACTCCCCGACGACTGAGAGGGGAATAATTAGCAATGACACCCTCTGATGTCAAGGATCAATTGAAAAAACCGACCGACCGGCAAATACCCCCTTGTTTTCCACCGATTCCTATGACATAGGGTTGATTCTGCACTTTAGGACACAACTGAGATTTCCTCAGTAATAGCGACCACGGAGGCACCCAATGCTCAATATTATCACAATGATATTTTTCGTTTTAGCGTCACCACAGCAGCCAGGGGAGAAACCCGCTGCCACAACAGACACCGCAAAAAAAGCCAATAAGCCCGCCGGAACACGCACCACCGCTGGCACCGACATAAAGATGCCCGAAGAAAAAGAAGAGGTGGATGAGACAAAGAAACCGGCGAAACCGGCTCCCGTGGTAGTCCGCAGGACCATCGTCCGTGTGGTGGACAAAAAAGATCTCCCCCCGGCGGAGCCTGTGGTCGCCAACATGTTCAAGATCGGGCTCGACCTCTATGTCAATTTCGGCTTCGCCAAATCCGACAACGACAACGTGGAAGGAAACCGCTGGGACATCAATCGGTCCTACCTCACCTTCGGGTTCACACCTTCCAAAATAGTCTCGGCCCACATCACCCTTGACACCGCCCGTCAGGCGGGGCTGGGTGCCTATAACGCCTACCTCAAATTCGGCTGGCTGGAGTTCAAGGACTTCTCGGAGATCACCAAGGGGGTCTCCCTGCTGGCCGGTCAGGTGGAGAACGGCTGGAAACAGGGTCGTGAGAACGCCACAAAAACGCGATACTTCGTCCGAACCCTCCTTGACATGTACTCCATCATCCCCGAGGGAGATCTGGGCATCTGGGTCAAGGGAAGTATTCTGGACGACATGCTCACGTTCTGGATCGGCACAGGGAACGGCAGCGGCTACATGGCCAGCGAGATGGACAAGGGCAAAGCGGTGGATCTCCATGGTGCCTATCACCTGAAGACCCCCCTCCCCATCGACCTGGGCATCTATTTCAGGACACAGGTCAACGACAACTTTGTCAACCCCCAGGAGAACACCCTCTCCATTACCACCGCCGCCTCCGTGGATGTCACCTACGAAATGATCAAGTTTGGCATGGAGGGTTTTTACCACACCTACAACGACTGGCTCGATGACGGCCTTGGCAATCTCACGGACATACGTCACAACTTCTACGGCGGCTCCATCTATGTGAACGCCACCCCAAATCCCAAAGTGCTCGCCTTTTTGCGCGCGGATCTTCTGTGGTATCGTCACGGCACCCTCACGGACGAGCCCGCGAAGTACAACAGCAAAAACGTCTTCCTCGGCGGTGGCTACAACCTCTTCAAGAACTTCTGGCTCGGCGCCTCCCTGGGTATCCGCAAGGTAAAAGGCATCGTCGGCGTCATTCCCCCCCTGGGCACCTCCATGAGCAGCGGCTACTACGCCGCCTCCGATTCCATTTACTGGAACGACCTCACCGACGGCGAGTTGAGCTTCACTGTCCACACGCGATACACCTTCTGATCCCGCCTCTTCCCCATCCCCTCTTTGCGTAAATAGTGTTTTCCAAGCCTCCCCCCTTCATGTATAATGTTGCCCGACGGACGCAGGCTCCCCGCCACGGTCCGCACCCGATTCCATGGAGATACCCCTATGAATTCGACTGAGCAGGTGGCCAAAGGCCACGGGTTCGGGACCCTTCCCGTTTTCTTGGCAGCAATCAGCACCATCCTCGGTGCGGTCATGTTCCTGCGCTTTGGCTGGGCCGTCGGCAACCAGGGCGTCTGGGGAGCGCTCATTGTGGTCCTTATCGGCCACATGATCACCATCCCCACTGCCCTGGCTATCTCCGAAATTGCCACCAACCGCAAGGTCGAGGGCGGTGGCGAATACTTCATCATCTCCCGCTCCTTCGGTACCAACATCGGGGCCTCCATCGGCATCGCCCTGTATATCTCCCAGGCCATCTCCGTGGCCTTTTATCTCATCGCATTCGCCCAGGCCTTCCAGGGACTCGCCCCCGCCATCCAGTCCCACCTCGGGATGAAGTTTGATCCCCGAATGTTCTCCCTCCCCATGGCCATTATCCTCTCCTGGGTTGTCATTAAATGGGGAGCATCCATGGCCGTCTACATGCTCTACACGGTCATCCTCATCCTGGCTATCTCCCTGGGGCTGTTTTTCATGGGGGGCAACTGGAACTGGGGCAACCTCAAGCAATCTTTCAATGGCATCCCCAAGGGCAACTCCTGGGCCTATGTCTTCGCCGTGTGCTTCCCCGCCTTCACGGGAATGACCGCCGGGGTGGGCCTCTCGGGCGACCTGAAGAACCCCAGGCGCTCCATCCCCCTGGGGACCATGATGGCAGTCCTCGCCGGCGCCGGCGTCTATATCCTCATCATCCTCAAGCTGGGGATGAACGCCAGCCCCGCGGATCTAGCCAACGACGAGCTCATCATGGCGAAAATCGCCGTGTGGGGTCCTATCATCCCCATCGGCCTCGCAGCGGCGACCCTCTCCTCCGCCATCGGCTCCCTGCTCATCGCACCCCGCACCATGCAAGCCCTGGCTGCCGACAAGGTCTTCCCCAGCCAGAAAATAAACAACATCCTCTCCCAGGGGGTCGGCAAAGAGAATGAACCCCTCAAGGCCACCTACGTCACCGTGGGTATCGCCCTGGTGGTTATCGTCCTGGGTGACGTCAACGTGGTGGCAAAGATTGTCTCGCAGTTTTTCATGGTCACCTACGGTGCCCTGTGCATGATCTCCGTCCTGGAACACTTCGCGGCCAGTCCCTCCTACCGCCCCTCCTTCCGCAGCCGCTGGTGGGTCTCTCTCATCGGTGCCATCGGGTGCTTCACCATGATGTTCATGATGGAGATCCTGGCCGCGCTGGTAGCCATCTCGGTCATGTTCCTGATTTACCTCAGTGTTCGAAGAAACAACAGAGAGGGCCGCGGCATCGCCATTATCTTCAAGGGGGCCCTGTATCAGATGATTCGCCGTCTCCAGGTGTGGCTCCAGAAGAATCGCTCCCAGATCTCGGGCACGGACTGGCGCCCCTCCTTTATCGCCATCTCCGACAAGACCTTCGAGCGCATTGCCGCCTTCAATCTCCTCAACTGGATCGCCCACCGCCACGGGTTCGGAACCTACTTCCACTATATCAAGGGCATGCTCACCAAAGAGAGCAAGGATCAATCCGTGCAGGACGTGGAGCGGGTCATCAAACTCACCAACGCCGCCAACGCCGGGGTCTATGCAAGCTCCATCATCTCACCCTCCTTTACCACGGCTGTGGCACAGATCATTCAGGTCCCGGGCGTTTCGGGCATGGACAACAACGGGCTTATCCTGGAGTTCCCCCGGGACGACATCAAAAACGAGGAGATCCTGAACCAGCTCCGAACGGGCGTCAAGATGGCCCTCGGGTCTGAATTCAACGTCTGCGTGATGCGCTCCTCGGAGTACAACTGCGGGTATAAAAGTTCCATCCACCTCTGGCTCACCCGCCAGCAGCTGTGCAATGCCAACCTCATGATCCTCCTGGCTTATATTATCATGGGACACCCTGACTGGCACAACAGCGAGATCTCGGTTTACGCCGCCATGCCCGACAGGGAAATGGAGACCCAGAAGACCTTCCTGGCGGATCTCATCCACCGGGGTCGCATCCCCATCTCCTCATCCAACGTGCAGGTCCTGCCCTTCCCCACCACAACCTCCTACGAGGCGCTGGTTCACCAGTACTCTTCCGAAGCTGACCTTGTCATCGTGGGCTTCACTCCCCAGCAGTTCTAGCGCTGGGGCCACCGTGTCTTCACCCGCTTCCCCAAACTCCGTGATGTTGTCTTTGTCCGGGCTGAGGAAGATGAAATATCCCTGCTGGATCTGGAAGCCGAAGTGGTAGACGATCACGAGATGGCGCTCAAGGAGAACACCGTCCCGCCCGCGGGCAACGGAGCTCTAAACACAGCGGAGAAGCCTGTGGAGAAGCCGGCGGAGAAGCCGGCGGAGAAGCCTGTGGAGAAGCCTGTGGAGAAGCCGGCAGCGGAGACTGAAGTGCCCCCGGGGCCTGAAACAACGCCCGAAGCGGATAATAAACCGGAGCCTCCCGTTATCGACAGCTCCACGCTGAAAAAAATCACCTCTGCCCCCAGGGAGACCCCCGGGACCGCCCCCGCGTCCGGTGAGCCTTCGGTGAAAGAAGCCAAAAAAGACAAGGAGCCCAGCGATTCCCCTGAAAAGAAGAAGTCAAAACTGGGTGACCTGGCTCCCGGGGATAAAAAGAATAAAAAAGACTCCCCCGACAAAGAGAAAAAGTCAAAGGACAAGGGAGAGAGGAATAAGGAGGACTGACATGCGCATGACACTTCTGCTGCTCTCCACTCTGCTTGTGGCTCTGGCCACCTCGGGCTGCTACGAAAAGCGAGTGTGTTGCCCCGTCGATGGTGGCTGCCAGGAAACCGACGCAGGCACAGACGCCGCTGATGACGCCGACGCGCTGACCGACACCGACGCTGCGGTAAAGTGAGCCATTGCATGGGTAAACTCATCACTCTCATCTGGCTCACTCTGCTCGGATCCGTGATCGCGATCCTTGCCATTCCCGCTACCCGCATCGAATTTGTGCATCTCACCAGGGGTTGGCCCTTCCTCATGGGCATTGGCAAAATCGCCCTCCTGGGCACCATGGGCGAGCTCCTGGGAGGACGCATCGTTACAGGTGCGTGGCACCTGCGGGGCATCAGGTTACCCCAGCGCGTGCTGGTGTGGGGCTTTCTGGGGGCTGTGTTCACCGTAGCCTTCCCCCTCTTTTCCTTCGGCGTAGAGGGATTGCTCCACGCGGGGCTGCTCCCTGGCAAAGGCACCGTACTGGCCCACGCTTTCTGGAAGTCCTTTTTCATGAACCTGCTCTTCGGGTTCCCCATGATGGTGTTCCACCGGGTGACCGACACCCTCGTCGATCGCGGGCAGCTCTTCTCCCGGTGGCCCCTGGTCAGCGTCTTTACCACCATGAACTGGTCAAACATGCTGCGCGTTGTGGGCGGAGCCATTTTCTGGTTCTGGATCCCCGCCCACACAGGGACCTTCATGCTCCCTCCCGAATTCCGTATTATCACGGCAGCCCTTTTGGCAGTGGCACTGGGAGTCATCCTGGGCTCAGCCAAGAAAATGTCCCTGAAAAAACAAACAGCCTGACCTGCCTCCCCTCCCCTTTTCACCCCGTGATCCTCTGTAAAATGTTTTCAGAGAGCGAGGAGAATATGCTAATATCCGCCCTGGCCAACCGCCCTGGCTAAGAGGAAACCATGGAAACACCAAAAACACCGGAACCCCAGGCACAGGAATTTCCCTCCAACGAGAGCGAATCAAGACCAACCTACGATGTGGACTCCCCACCCTTTGAATCTCCCGCTGAAGAACCGGCTGCAAGCGCAGTTGAAACCGAAGGCACACCCGAATCCGCACAGGATACTCCGCCTCCTGAGGTAGAGGAACCCCCGGGTCGCCCCTGCCCCGAATGCGGCGACCTGATCCCCACCGACGACGCCTTCTGCTCGGGCTGTGGTTACACCATCAACACCCAGCAGGAGAACGACAAAGAGACCCTGAGGATTAAGCGAGAGTTGGCCAGTATCACCATGGAGAGTAAAAAATCCTCCCGCTTCATCCTCATCCTGGCGGTCCTCTTCGCCATGTTCGGGACCGTCCTCGGTTTTATGAATAAAAACGAGGCCGACAAAGCCTACAAGGCCATGTCCCGCCTGAGTGAGTCCTACTCTCTTCCCGTCAATGGCAAGCGCTACACGGTGAAAGAGCTGCGTAAAAAAATAAAGCAGGAGATGATCCTCATCTTCGCCACCAACTATTTTCTCTCCCTGGTGATGTTCGGACTCTATTTCTGGTCCCGGAAAAATCTCTTCCCCGCCATCGTGGCGGCCTTCGCCATCTATCTCGCGGTGCAGGCGGTCAACGGCTTCATCGAACCCAAAACTATCTACCAGGGATTGATATTTAAAATTATTTTCATTGCTCTCTTCATCACCGGCGTGAAAAACGCCCTCAAGGTCCGTGAACTCACGGCCTCCCTCGCCAAGAGATCCTGACGTGAGCACCTGCCCCCATTGCAGCGCTCCCACACGGGAAAACGCCCGCTTCTGTGGAAAATGCGGGGCATCCTTCACCGGTGAGATCCTCCCGCGTAAACCACGCCCCCAGGCCGCAACCTACATTCAGACCATGGCCCCGGCGCTCTATCTGTGGGGTCTTCTCGTTCTGTCCAACGTCATCATCGGGCTCTACATCCATTTTTCAAAAAACACGTCCCCGAAATCCACGCTGGCTCTTTTGGGCGTCGACAGCTTCCTCATTTTGCTCTTCGTGGCAATAAAGAGCCCCCGTACCTTCCGGCTGCTGCGCCTCCCGGGCCGCATTCCCCGGGTTGTCCTCGATGTCCTGGGCACCACCGCGCTCCTTTTTCTCTTCATTAAAATTTACAGCCGGGTCCTCTCCTCCACGGGTTTTGAGTTCATGGACTACCTGCCCGAGTATCGCAACGCCGGGTGGCCGCTGTGGGTTCCCTTCTTTACCATCGCCCTGTGGCCGGCCCTCTTCGAGGAGCTCACCTTCCGCGGCCTCATCTTCGAGAAACTCTCCATGGTTGGAACGCAGCGGGAGGCCATCATCCTCTCCTCCCTCCTGTTCTCCATCATCCACCTCATGCCCGCGGTCTTCATCAGCCACTTCATCATCGGCCTCGCCTTCTGTAACCTGCGGGTCACTCACAAGAGCCTCTACCCCTCCATGGCCGCCCACTTTCTGTATAACAGCACGGTTCTCCTGGACGAAATCGTCCGACGCGGATGACCTCCCCCTTGACCTCACCCCAATAGGGGAATACAAAAAAGAGAGAGTCTGCGTTATGCCTTGGCACCCCTTGTGATGCAAAGCACCATCCAGGCCCGGAATCGGGAGTTTTCCATGCGGTTCATCATCTCTGTACTCACCTCACTGTTGCTGCTCACGGCCTCCTTCAACGCCGGCGCGGTATACAGCTGCGGCGGAGTCAACGACACCTGCACCTGCGGGGCTTATAACCCCTACCCCTGTTGCGACAACGGTGGAAACTGCACCTGGTACGCATGGCACAGCGCCTGCTGCCACTGGGGCATGGCGCTCCCGGGCTGGGGAAACGCCAACACGTGGGCACAGTACGCGGCGGCAAACCCCAACTATGAAGTGCTCTCCTCTCCCGTGGTGGGAGCAATCGCCGCAAGGACCCTTGGCACCTACGGCCACGTGGCCTTTGTGGTTGGCGTCTCCGGGGCAAGCATCACCGTTGAAGAGGAGAACTGCTGCACCTCCTGCGCCGCGGGGGTCCGCACCTGGACCTATGACGCCAGCTACTTTGACGCGGGCTTCATTATCCCCGTGGGAGGCGTGACCCCTCCCCCCTGCTCCATAGAGATCGCCGGTCAGCCGGTCATCATCGATGATCAGAGCGACTGCTTCGAGCGCCACGGGACCTACTGGTGGGATGAAGCCACGGGTAACGACAACCACGCCTTCTACACCTTCGCCACCGATGACTCCCTCCCCGACAGCTGGGCCAGTTGGCGCCTCAACGTCACCGTGGCTGGGAACTACGAGATCACGGCCCTGGTTCCCCCTTCGGCCAACGATCTTACACAGAACGCAGTCTACACGGTCTCCCACCAGGGGAGCGAGACCAATGTCACGGTGAATCAGTCAACCTCCGTCTCCCAGTGGGTCTCCCTGGGGCAGTTCTGGCTTGAAGAGGGCACCGCACAGTTTGTGAAGCTCAACGACAACACGGGAGAGGCCTATGCCCTGCGCCGGGTGCTCATGTTCGATGCCCTGGGCGTGGCCCCGGTCACCGAATGCACCGATGAATGCGACACACCCGATGAGATTGTCTGTGACGGTGAGAATGGTTTCAAAACCTGCGGAGAGTTCGACGGCGACAGCTGCCTGGAGTGGTCGGCCGTAAACTTCTGCGGCACCGGTGAAATCTGCACCGGTGGCGTGTGTCACCTGGACGAGGGGAGCTGCGAGGATGAGTGCACCCAGGAGGGGATATTCTGCGCCACGGCCACGGCAACCCATCGCTGTGGGGAGTTCGACGAGGACTCCTGCCTGGAATATGGCGAGTTTACCGAGTGCGACCCCGGTGAGGTGTGCCAGTTCAGAGCCTGTCGCTCAGCGACCGACGCAGGTACCGACGGCAACAGCGACGGTGAGATCGATTCAGATGGCTCCACAGACACGGGCGCAGACTCCACAGGCTGCAGCTGCAAGAGCGCCGGTGCCCGCCGCCGAACCCCCTGGACCGCCTTCCTGCCCGTTGTTGTTCTGCTCACCTTCCTGGTAATGTGGTTCAAAAAGAGAAAAAAACACCACGATTAACCCTCGCCGGTTACAACTCCTGGCCCTGTCTGCCACCTGGCCATTGGCACACTTTGGACTCCCCACTGCAGGCAATCCACACTCCTGTTCATCCGTGCACACGCCATCACAGCCCTCAACGGGGAGGGCATGGGGCGGCCACCGCATATATCACCGACTCTAATATGGCACTATGGAAAATCCATCGCAGTGCACTCTCAGCTTGAGTCATCTCCTGAGGAATGGTACATTTCATCAACAAACAAGGAGAATGTAGCATGAGGAAATTCTTTGGCTTGGCATTCGGGTTCATTGTGGTGTTCTCATCGTGTAACGAGGAAGTGGCCAACAGCTCCAAGGACTGCGGTGACGGGGTCGTGGATGTTGGTGAAGAGTGTGACACCAATGACTTTTCTGGGCGTTCGTGCATGACGGAGGGATTCTACGAGGGCCAACTGCTGTGCACCTCCGACTGCAAAATCAACGACGCCAGCTGTACAGGATACTGTGGCGACGGGGTTTTTCAGGGTGGCGACGAGGAGTGCGAGGGAGAAGATCTCAACAGCACCAACTGCCATGATCTCGGCTTCTCCAGCGGGACCCTCTCCTGCGC
>JAHJLU010000604.1 GCA_018821745.1 Myxococcota bacterium
CGACCTACGAGCAGCACCTCACTCCCGACTGGGTACTCATGAACGGTACCACACCGGTGCTGCTGGTCATGCTCACAGCCCCGGGCCAACCCCTCGACCGCAAGGAGAGTACCGAAGGTCGATGGCGTGCCTCTCCCTCGGTAAAACTCGAACGCCTGCTTCACGAGACAGGTATCCCCATCGGAGTCATCGCCAGCGGCGAAGAGTTCCGGGTGATGTACGCACCCTCGGGTCTCAACTCCGGCAAGATCACCTGGACCAGCCGCCTGCTCCTGGAGGAGAAGGCCACCATAAATGCCCTCCACACGCTGCTCTCTCCCGAAACCCTGCTGGTGCCTCCTCCTGCGCCCGGACTCAAGGAGCTCTGCCGCCTGAGTCAGGATCGACAGGTTGAGGTTGCGGACCAGCTAGGCCGCCAGGTAAGAAGGGGCCTCGACGCCCTCATCCACGCCTGGGATGCTGCTGACCGAGAGGCCCGCGGCGCACTCCTTGGGCCCATGACCGACGCCCAGGTTTATGAGATGGGCCTCACTGTGATGATGCGCATGGTCTTTCTCCTCTACGCTGAGGAACGCGCCCTGTTGCCCCACGGCGAGGTGCTCTACGACCAGGCTTATGGCATCACCTTCCTGTGGCACCGCCTCCAGGAGCAGCGCCGTCAAGCCCCTGGCGCCATGCTCACTACCCGGGACGGCTGGGGCCGTATTCTGGCTACTTGCCGTCTTCTCTCTGGCGGATCCACTCACCCGGACCTCTCCCTCATCGCTTATGGCGGCAACCTCTTCGGCCCCGACCGCTGGCCTGTCCTTGAGGATCACCGCCTGGCCATACCCAATGCCACCATCCACACTATCCTCGGCGAGCTGCTCTTTGCACGCCAGAAACGAAGCGGATCCCCCCAGCGCGTGGGCTACTGGGCGCTGGACATCGAAGAGATCGGGTATATCTACGAAGGCCTCCTCGACCACCGCTGCGCCCGCAACGACACCGACGAACCCTGGGTGAAGCTCCTTGGAGCCACGGAAGCAGAGGCGGTTTTTCCCCTCTCTGACCTCACAGGTAAAACCCTCCCCAAGCGAATTGAGTTCTGCACCAAGAACACGGGCCGCGACAAAGCCGCCCTTTCCCGGGAGGCTGAGCGCTCCGCCAACGACGCAGAAAAAGACGCCCTGGCCCATTTCCCCGAGGCCACGGTGCAGGCGGTGCTGCCCGTTGCACCCCTGGTCCGCTGCGAAGTCGTTGTACCCCCTGGGTGGCGTTGCATCACCACGGGGACCAGCCGCCGCGCCTCCGGCTCCCACTACACCCCCCAGCGCCTCACGGAGCAGGTGGTCCGCCACACCCTTGAACCCCTGGTCTACCAGTGTCACGAGGGCAAGCCCGGCCTCTACATCGAGCCAAGGACTGTGGTTTCACCAGAGTCCCTGCTCTCACTGCGCGTGGCCGACATCGCCATGGGATCGGGCGCTTTCCTGGTGCAGGTAGTGCGCTACCTGGGTGATCGGCTGGTCGAGGCGTGGGAGCAGGCGCTCCACGCAGTCCCCGAGGGAACTCCCCTCACCATGCCCTTTGCAAAACCCGCCAAAGATCCCACACGGGAGCCCCTCATCGACCGTGAAAATCCCCAGGAGAACGTCATCTGGGCTCGACGATACGTGGCCCAGCGCTGTGTGTACGGTGTTGATGTGAACCCCCTGGCCGTGGAGATGGCCCGACTCTCACTGTGGCTTACTACCCTGGCTAAATCCTTGCCCTTTACCTTCCTTGACCATGCCCTCCGCTGCGGTGACTCCCTGGTGGGAGTGAGTGAGGAGCAGATTACTACTTGGTCCCTCGACGGCACCGGCGACCCCATGCCCCTCTTCAAGGGACCTTTGGAGCAGGCCATCCACAGCGCCGCCGATCTGCGCCGCCAACTTGAGGAGCTGCCGGTTCTCACCACCGCAGACCAACAGCGCAAACGTTCGCTGCTCATGAGAGCCCAGGAGGCTACTCTACGCGTGCGCCTTCTGGGAGATGCAGTCGTTGCCCCCTACTTCGCTTCCGAGAATAACAATGAGCGAGCTGCGCTCGCCAGCACCCTCCACAACCTGGCCCTGGGCACTCTCAACGCCGGTGATGACCATGAATTGGAAAAAGAGGTAAAGAAACACCTGGGAGACCAACGCACCTTCCATTGGTTCTGTGAGTTCCCGGAAGTCTTCGAAAAAGGAGGCTTCAGCGCCATAGTAGGCAACCCCCCGTTCATGGGCGGCAAAAAAATGAGAGGAAACCTGGGGAACGAGCTGTACGCCTATCTGAAAACAGCCTACTCACACACGGTGAACACAGTGGACCTCGTTGCTTACTTCTTCTGTAGAGCCTACGATCACCTTTCCACATTAGGGACAATGGGCCTTCTTGCGACTAATACCATTGCGCAGGGTGACACTCGAAGATCTGGTCTTGAACACCTGGTTCTGCAGGGCGCACAGATTTTCAGAGCCATTCCATCCATGCCCTGGCCAGGGATAGCTGCTGTTGAGGTGGCCGTGGTACATTTGGCCAAATCATGGAGTGGTCAATTCACGCTCAATGAGGAAACGGTGCCAATAATCAGTTCCGCACTTGATGATTACCCATTCCCACCACCAAGTCTGAACACTCTTGAAATCAACAAAAATAAAAGCTTCCAAGGATCGGTAGTGGTCGGGATGGGCTTTGTCTTAGAAGAGTCTGATGCGATTCGCTTCATTAAAGGAAATCACAACAATTCAACAGTTCTTTTCCCATATTTGAATGGGAAGGATTTGAATTCAGAACCTAGCCAAAAACCTTCGCGGTGGGTGATCAATTTCTTTGATTGGCCTCTAGAAAAAGCACGGCGTTACACTGAGTTATTCGAAAGAGTTGAGACACTGGTCAAGCCTGAGAGGATGAAGGTCAACCGAGAGGCTCATAAAAAATATTGGTGGCACTATGGAGACAAACGACCAGCACTCTACAAAGCCATTGCCCCCCTGAACCAGGTCCTGGTCACCGCTTTAGTATCAAAATTCGTGAACTTCAGTATGGTTCCAACCGGGCAAGTTTTTAGTCACAAACTAGGAGTAATTACTTTTCAGGAATGGTGGAAATTCGCGGTGTTGCAGTCCCGATTCCATATCGAATGGAGCTGGAAATTCAGTTCAACATTAACCTCAAGAATTAACTATTCACCCTCCGATGTTTTCGAAACCTTCCCCTTTCCCGAAAACCTCCCGCCTGACCTTGAAACTCGCCTCAATGCCGCTGGAGAGGCTTACCACCAGCATCGTGCAGACCTCATGCTCTCCCTCAGCGAGGGGCTGACCGACCTCTACAACCGGTTCCACGATCCAACTGAAACCCATGAGGGCGTGCTCATGCTCCATGAACTTCAAATCGCCATGGACACCGCGGTTCGGGATGCCTACGGCTGGCAGGACCTCCCCCTGGAACACGGCTTCGTCACCGTGGACGAGGAGGTGGAAAAGGTAAGCAAGCATTCGGGCATCACTACCACTGAGGTCAAACACACCCACCGGTTCACCCTCAGCCCCAGTGCCAAGCGGGAGGTAATCATCCGCCTCTTCAACCTCAACCAGTCCCGCGCCGCCGCCGAAGCC
>JAHJLU010000052.1 GCA_018821745.1 Myxococcota bacterium
AGATTGGCCAGCCCGAGGCCCATCCCTTTCCCAAGGGACGGCACGAAAAAGGCACGAGTTTCGTCTGACGGGTTCATCGGCCCGAATCAGTTTAAGGTTATTTTTACCTTCCCCGTGACCGCCGGGTTTTCCCGGGCTGAGCCAACATGCCCTTGTACGCATTAAAACCTCCCACATTGCCCCTTTATTGCATTTTTTTTATTGTTTCAACGGAGGGTCAATACGGGGGGGAGGGTTTCTTCGCTGGAGCAGTCGGGGTCCTGGCTGTCAATGAGGCCATCCATATCGTTGTCAATACCGTCCATGCAGAGCTTCTCCGTGAGGGGGAGCCCCTGGCACCGGATAAATGCGTAACTCCTCAGGGGAGGCTCGACGCGCCTTGAGACCACGAGCTCCGCACCGCGGCTGGGACCAAAATTCTCACCGCTGGCGCATTTCTCGTTGTAGGTGACATGAAAACACATCTCTACGGGCAGATTGGGGTCCTTCCGGGCCGGATGTCCACCCATGTAATCCGAAGCGCACCCAGGCACCGTTTCGACCCGCTCGTTGGGTGTCCCACGCTCCTCTATGAGCAGCACGGAGCAGTTGGGTGTGCAGATCAGGCGCTCCTCGTCGGGGAGATCAGTCAGGGCTCCATATCCGTTTGCCGCAGCGGGGTCGGGACACCCGTTGAGGGGCGTGGTGATACAGGCGACCTCCACCAGATCCTTGATTTTTAGCCCCAGACCCATGAGGGAGGCGGTGTAATCGGTTGAGCACACGGAGGTGTAGGCCCACTTCAAGTCCTCCACCGCGTTGAAGCGGGAGGTCAACTCCTTGAGACGCACCCCGGGGACTGCCCCGTCGTATATCCCCCCCGTGTCTCCACAGCTCTTCTGGGGTTCCGGGAGGCCGTCCGAGTTCTTCCTGATTGTCATCTGCCCGTCAAAGGGGCCGCCGATCGCCGTAAGGATTATCCGGTCCTTGTCCCCCTTGAGGGCTGTGAGAAAGCTCTCGAAGCGCGACACGGGCTCCAGCAGGTTCTGACTGTCGGTCCCCGGGCGCGACTGGCAATTATGATAATCCCTTGTCCCCTCGGGCAACATCCTGCTCCAGGGCTCATCGCAGCTCACGCCAAACTCCACGCACCGGAACCCCAGGGGCCCCACCGTTGAGTCAAGGGAGTCCTCCCGGGAGAAGATGGTGCGATTGTTCTCGGGGGCGCTGCAGTCATCCTCATCGCTGATAAACACCACCGCCAGGTA
Source organism: Myxococcota bacterium (assembly GCA_018821745.1). Lineage (GTDB taxonomy): Bacteria > Myxococcota_A > Polyangia > HGW-17 > HGW-17 > SZUA-580. Next base: position 1,248 of record JAHJLU010000052.1, read on the forward strand.
GGCGTTGTCCCTGAGAAATCCCGCGTCCTCGGGGGGATGATGGGACCCTGAGGTGAGACCCTTCTCCATGGCCATGAAATGCTGCTCCATTCCGCACCCCGAGACCCCCAGATCCGCCATGCAGGAGAAGACACTCTCCAGTCCCTCCTCCTGATAGTTACGACAGCGGGGACAGCCGTTCTGGTCGGTGTCAAGGATGAGCCCCGCCGGCTCTCTGGCGACGCCATCCACGGTGAACGCCTCGGCGCTGCAATGCTCCGGGCCACAGTTGTGACTCACACACATTCCGTCCGCGTCTCGCTCCATCTCGCAGTTGGCCGGCTCCACATCAACAATATAATTGTTGCCCGTGGGATTGATGCAGTTCCCATGCTCCCCTTTTCTAAAGGACCCCATGAGCCCGCCGAACACATCACACCCCGGAATCTCCACAGGGGCCGTCCCCAGGTCCGTAGACACCACAGCCACATGAATATTGGGCAGGCCACCGGAGATGTCCTTGAGGACCTGCATGAGGCTCTGGAACTGCTCTCTGATGCGCTGCTGCTCCGCGTCCATGGACTTTGAGTCATCAATAACGAAGAGCAGATCGACGTCCCGGTCCGTGCTGATGGGGATATCAAAGGAGGGGATCACCACAGGCTCGGGGGAGGCGTTCTTCATGGGCCTGTCAATGCATGAGACAAGCATCAGTCCGAAAATGAGCATGATCACGGTTTGAAATTTGGTTTTTACAGACATAACAGCCTCCTGACGGCTTCGCCGGGGGCAGAGCGGTGCCCTGCCCTGTTGAGTTCCAACCCTGTTTACAATATTCTAAATACACCTGCCCCGTGGAGCCCGCACAGTATGGTGAACTGCCCAATTCAATGCCCGGCACACAAAGGGAGTACCGAAGCCGGCCGAAGATAATCACGCCGGTTCTGTATACTCAGTGCACTGTTTTCACAAAAAAGGACGGTTTTTTTTTACGCCGGGGAAAAATACTTGCTCAGGAGGGCACCAGGGAGGGCCAGGCACGGCTCAGGAGCTTGAGGGAGAACTCGGCGGTCTGCTCCGTGGTCTTGTGGACGATGAGGGAATCTGCATCGACAACAGCCCTGGGACGGTTCTCGAGGATCCTCGCAAAACTGAGCATCCCCGTGGCCACGGCCCCCAGATGGTATCCGCCCTCGAGGTACACGGCAATCTTTCCACCGCAGTGCTCGTCGGCGAAGGTGGTGAGGAGCGCTTCCATCATGGCGAATCCCGAGTCGCTCACCTCCTGGGCAGAGATGCTGTCGAGGCTGGAAGCGTCAAAGCCGGCGGAGACCAACAGCATTTCGGGCCCGAACAGGGTCAGCGCCGGAATAATTACCTTGCCCAGGGCATAGTACCAGTCAGCATCCTGACAATAGGGTGCCAGAGGCATATTGATCGTGGAACCCAGCCCGTCGCCCCTCCCGATCTCTTCCACGTCGCCCGTGCCGGGAAACAGCGGCGACTGGTGGATGGAACAGTACATGACCCGGGGATCGACCTCGAAGGAGTGCTGTGTGCCGTTCCCGTGGTGGACATCGAAATCAACAATAGCCACCTTTTTTGCACCCTCACGGAGGAGGGCCGCCGCCGCGAGGGCCACGTTGTTGTAAATGCAGAAACCCATGGCCATATCCCGCTCCGCGTGGTGTCCAGGAGGTCTCACCACCACCATCCCGCCGGGGACATCCCCGCGATACACGGCGAGGGCCACATCAATGGCTCCGCCGGCGGCTTTCTGGGCTGCCTCCCGCGTACCGCCGGAATAGAAGGTGTCGCCCATGTCCAGGTACCCGGAGATCCCCCGGGAGAGGATCCGCTCCACCTGTCCGAGATAATCGGCGCCGTGGATGAGGGAAAGCTCCTGGAAGGTTGCATCCCGAAGGGGTATGGTCTCGGCACGGTCGACAACACCCGCATCGGTCAAGGCTCTTTTGATGGCTTCCAGGCGCTCGGGACGCTCTGGGTGGGGCATTGGAGCCACATGTTCCTGAAACAAATCATCATAGATGAGGGCCATTTTTTTGAGTGGTTGACTTTCCATGGCCAAAACAATAGTGCAACAATTCACAAGGAACAAGTCAAATCCCCGGGAATCGACGCAGATTATCCCTGCACGGTTGGGGAAAATGGTGTATATTTCCCTCGCCCTAATGAGTGGAGTTTTACCCTCAATGTGTGTTTCACGGAGCACGCGACAATGAGAATCGGGGTGCCACGGGGTGCCACGGGCTGGCCCCCAATGCTGCCCCACCGCGCAAGGAGTTTTCATGAACCTGTTAGAGGTCAGTGGGCTGACCAAAACCTATGGAACGAACCACGCTGTCAACGCCATCGATTTTCACATCGCCGGCGGAGAGATTTTCGGACTCATCGGTCCCAACGGTGCCGGCAAAACGACTACCCTGCGGATTATCTCCACCCTCCTCTCCAAATCCTCCGGAGAGGTGAAAGTATGCGGGCACGATGTCCAGACCGATCCCCACGAGGTGAGAAGATCCATCAGTTACCTGCCCGAGGAGGCGGGGGTTTATAAAAATCTCAAGGGTCGTGAGTATCTCGAGTTCATCGCCGGCTTCCACGCAGAGAAAAAAGAGCGCCCGGCCATGGTGGAGAGGGGCATGTCCATCGCCAATCTGGGCGCGCGTATCAATGACAAGGTCTCCACCTACAGCAAGGGGATGACCAGGCGGCTCACCATCGCACGCGCCCTCATGATGAACCCGAAGCTGGCTATCCTCGACGAACCCACTTCGGGACTCGACGTCATCAACGCCCATGAAGTGCGCAATATCATAAAGAAATCAATTTCCGAAAGGTCGGCGGTCCTGTTGTCGTCCCATAACATGCTCGAGGTGGACTACCTGTGCGATCGCATCGCCCTCATCTCCGGGGGTGTGATCGTCGAGACAGGCACCCCCGACTCCCTCAAAGAAAAGTACCAGTGCTCCAACATTGAAGAAATATTCATGAAAATAGTAGAGACCCTCTCCCATGCTGATGAACCTGATAAAAAAAGAGATTAAAGAACTGCTCACCCCCTCCACCGTGGCGGTCATCCTGGTCATAACCGTGCTCTTCGGCTCCATGGGCAAACTCATCGGCGCAGCCAAAGACGAGGCCAAGAAGAAACCCACCATCGCCATCGTCATCAAGGAGAAGGGACCGCTCGCCGATCGCCTGAGAGAGTTTCTGAGGACAAAGACCACCCTCATCTACGAAGGTGATTCCCGGGAGGAGGGTTTTGCCGCCCTCAAGGCGAGCAAAAAGGGGGTCGCCCTGGTGATCATCGACCAGGGGTTCGAGAAGACACTCCTGGCGGGGAAACCCGCGCTCATCAAGGTCGAATGGATCATGCGGGGGGCCGGCCTCATGGACACCATCTCCTCGGGCATCCTGGAGCGCACCTTCCTGGACCTCAACAAACAGATCTCCGCCCACCTCATCGACGCGACCAAGGACAAGGGAGATCTGTCGAGCTCCCATGTCCTGAACCCCACGGTGAAATTTGAAAATACTCACTACAAGTCCAAGCGGATCCCGGCCCTCTCCCCCAACAAAATAGCCCAGGTGCTGGTCTCCCAGTCCATCACCATCCCCATGGCGGTCATGATCATTATCATGCTGGGAGGGTCCATGGTTATCACCTCAATGGGACTCGAGAAAGAGAACAAAACCCTGGAGACGCTTCTTACCATGCCCGTCTCACGCACCACCATCGTCATGGGGAAGATCATGGGGAGCGCCGCCGTGGGGTTGTTCATGGCGGCATTTTATATGGTGGGGTTCAAATTTTACGTGAGCAGCTTCGAGACCGGCACCATCGATCTGGCCCTCCTGGGGCTCGATCTCAATGCCTTTGACTATATCCTGGTGGGGGTCTCCCTCTTCTCCTCGCTGCTCTTCGGGCTGGCCATGGCCATGCTCCTGGGCATCATGGCCAAGGATTACAAATCGGCTCAGGTGCTGACCTACCCCATCATGGGGCTCGCCATGATCCCCATGTTTCTCACCATGTACCGGGACTTCGACACCGTGACGCCCCTGGTGAAGACGGTGCTCTTCGTCATCCCCTTCTCCCACCCCATGATGGCCATGCGCCACCTGACGCTGGACAATTATCTTCTCGTCTCCCTGGGAATAGTATATTCTCTGACTGTTACGGCTATTCTCATAGCCATTATCGTCAAGATCTTCAAAACCGATAAACTCATCACCGGCATAATGCCACTGCGCAAACGTGCCTAGCGCATTGGGTGTCCCATGAACCGCCTGATTTTCAGCATCTTCCTCCTCCAGTTTCTCTTTGCAGCCTGCGACGACGACGAACAGCTCTCCCTGGGGTCCCCCTGTGACGAAAGCTCCGTGTGCAAGGGCGTCTGCAACCTGGCGCTCCCTGAAGGCATGTGTGTCGAATCCTGTGACGAACAGACCCTCTGCCCCTCAGGCTCATCCTGTGTGGACTACGGCAGCGTGAGCTTCTGCATGCCCACCTGCGCCTCCAATGACGAGTGCCGTGACGGCTACTCCTGTATCGACTTCACCTGTGTGCCCCTGCAGCCACTGGGAGCCGCCTGCGACGACACCGCCGACTGCCTCCCCTGCAGCACACAGGAGCTGTGTCTCAATGACCAGGACCTTGAGTGCACCGAGAGCATCTGCTCCATCCCCTGCAGTGATCAAGCCCAGTGTCCCGAAGGCACGGTCTGTGCGGAATCCGGCGGTGAATACCGATGCGTGGGGGTATATTTTCCCCAGGGCGCCGGGACAGCGGGTTCCCTCTGTGCGGCTCAGGACTGCGCCCAGGATTTCACCTGCCTGACAGATCTCAAGGGCTTTGAATCCCTCGCTTTTTGCTCCAATGAGTGCGCCACGGACCGTGACTGTCCCCCCTCCATGACCTGCCGCGACGTCGACGGCCAGAGCACGCCCTTCTGCGTTCCCCGTGAATACTGTGAATCCTGTGGCATCGACTCCCACTGTGCCTCTCCCACCGACACCTGCGTCACCTCTTCTGCGGGGGATTCCTACTGCACTCTCTCCTGTGATCCCGATCTCCCGGGTACGTGTCCCGCCGACTCCTCCTGCACCGAGGCGTTCTTCTGCGAAGACGACAACTCCCTGGTCTCCGACTGTGCACACTGCTCCGGCGCAAACTGTGCCTCCCTCGCAACGCCCATGCACACCTGCTTTCAAAATGCAGGCGTCTGTGTGGGTGGGGGCTCCGCCTGTGAGCCCTGCCTCGCAGACACCCAGTGCAACACCACCGGCGGCTGCGTGGAGATTCCCGAAAACGGCACCACCGTCTGCGCGGACCAGTGCGGCGTTAACGGCATCTGTCCCGACGGGTTCACCTGCTCGGGCGACGTCTGCCTCCCCCGCACGGGGATCTGCTCAGCGCCATCCGGTGATGCAGAAACCTGTGAACCCTGCCAGGAGTGGTCCGAGTGCCTGAGGGGCGGATGTCTCCCCCTGCCATCAGACCTTTCGGGAGACCATTTTTGTCTCGATTTCTGCGAAACTTCCCAGGAGTGCGGCGACAACGCCACCTGTGAAACCATTGACTTTGAAAATTCCACCTACAGTGCCTGCGTCCCCGATGCCACAGCCGTCGATTGCGCCGGCTGGCTGGCGCTCTGAGAGGAACCCATGGATCCCACGAAATACCCGATTCTGTATGTGGATGATGAGCGGGACAACCTGGATGTTTTCCGGTTCAATTATAAAAAATCATTCACGATCTTTGAGGCCGAGTCAGGGGAAGAGGGGCTCGATATCCTGAAGCGTGTGAACATCGCCGTGGTGATCACCGATCAGCGCATGCCCCGAATGTCGGGGCTGGAATTCCTGGAGCAGGCCCTTGCTGTCCGTCCGGGAATCGTCAGCATCATCCTCACCGCCTACCGCGACACCGAGGTGCTCATCCAGGCCATCCGCATGGGTACGGTCTACCGCTTCATTACAAAGCCATGGAACTCTGAAGAGCTGCGGGGAGCTATTCTCCAGGCGATTGAACTCTTTCACCTGCGGCAGGAAAATGATCTCCTCTCCCAGCGTCTCAGGGATTATGCCGGCTACCTCGACAACCAGGCCCACGGTCAGTTTGATTACGGGAACATTGTGGGCAATTCCGAACCCATGAATCAGGTGCTCTCAAAGATAGAGAAGGTCGCCCCCACCGGCTCCACAGTCCTCGTGAGGGGTGAAACCGGCACGGGAAAAGAGCTGGTCGCCCACGCAATCCACCTCAACTCCCCCCGCAGCGAGGGACCCTTTGTTCGCGTGAATTGCGCGGCCCTCTCCATGGGGACCCTCGAGAGCGAGCTCTTCGGGCATGAAAAGGGGGCCTTCACCGGAGCCATCGCCAAACGCCTCGGCCGCTTTGAGCTTGCGGACGGCGGAACCCTCTTCCTCGACGAGATCGGCGATCTTCCCATGGAGATCCAGGTCAAAATACTTCGAATACTCCAGGAGCGGGAGTTTGAGCGGGTGGGAGGTGAAGAGACCCTCACGGTTAATGTGCGTGTCATCAGCGCCACGCACAAAGATCTGGAGACCCTCGTCACCGAAGGAACATTCCGTCAGGATCTCTATTACCGGCTCAACGTCTTCCCCATCCACATCCCTCCGCTCCGTGAACGAAGAAGTGACGTAAAACTCCTCATTGATCACTTCATCGAGCGGTACTCAAAAATAACGGGGAAACGCATCACTCAGGTGGAGAGTTCCTTCTTCAAGCGCCTCGACACCTACGAGCTGCCGGGCAATGTGCGGGAGCTGGAGAATCTGGTGGAGCGTGCGATCATCCTCTCCAGCGAGGGTATCCTCAAGGCATCGGATCTGGAATTTTTCCCAAGTTTTGCCGGTGAGACCACCCCCGAGCCCCAGATCCGGTTTGAACGTGGCCCGACACCGGGGCAGTCACTCAATTCACACCTGCAGGAAGAAGAGAAGCGTCAGATCATCGAGGCCATTGAGTCCCAGAGCGGCAACATGGCCGCAGCCGCGCGGATGCTTGGCATCAACCGGTCCACCCTCTATTACCGACTCAGGAAATACGACCTGGGCCACATTATCCCCAGTCGATGATCCCCATAGCCAGCGGTACCTGACCATGGAGCAAAGCCAGAATAAAAAATTCGCCCCCCTGTACCTCTTTCTGGTGCTCTTTGCGCTGTGTATCGGTGCCCTCTTCTTTATTACCCGAAGCTCCTCCCGCTCAGCCTCCCAGACCTTCAAAGAGACCAACCTTCTGGCACCACACGCCAAAAAAGATGCAACGTGGCAGCAGGAGAAGGATCTCGCACAGATGGTGGAGCGGGGCGGTCACATGGTCCAGACGCTCATGGACGGCACGACCATCACCTACACCATTGACCCTGCCCTCCAGCTCTTCGTCACCGGGGAACTGAAAAAATATGAAATCCCTTACGGTGCCGCTGTCATGGTTGATCTTCCCTCGGGCAAAGTCCGGGTCATGGCCGGATATTCCAAAGAGAACCCCAAACTGACCCACGGGGAGCTGGTCCTCAAAGCGTGGGCTCCAGCCGCCTCCCTTATCAAGGTGGTCACCGCCTCCATTCTCCTGGAGGGGGGCAAGATAAACCCGACCCAACCCGTCTGTTATAACGGCGGAAAACAAGGTCTCAAGCCCTTCCACTTCACCGACGACCCCCAAAAAGACACCCAGTGCGAAGATCTCTATTCGGCGCTGGGAAACTCCAACAACGCCGTCTTCGGAAAACTGTCCCAGCGCCACATTACCCGCGAGCAATACCTCGAGATGGGCAATCGTCTTGGTTTCAACCGCACCCTGCCCTTCGCCTTCCCTGTTGATAAGAGTTCGCTGATTATCAGCACCTCCAGCAAGTATGCCGTGGGCTATACCGGTGCCGGTTTCGGCAACGCGACCCTGAGCCCTTTCCACGCCGCATGGCTGATGGCCACCATCGCCAGCGGGGGCATCTCCCGGGAACTTCGCATCATTCGCAGCGTGCGGGACCCCCGGGGGAAACCCATTTTCAGGCCCACCAAAGAGGCGGGGGAGAATAAAACCCTCCTCAACGCCACCACCGTCCAGCAACTCACGGCCATGCTCCGAAAAACCGTGTCAGAAGGCACGGCGAGGGAGGCTTTCTTCTCCAAATCCGACACGGAACTCCTCTCCTTTCCCACCGTGGGAAAAACCGGCACTCTGAGCAGAAATGAACCACATTACCTTCAGTACACATGGTTCGCCGGATTTGCACCCCAGACCAACCCGCGGGTAGCCTTCGCCATCATCATTGTCAACCCTGCCAAATGGCGCACCAAAGCCACCTACATGGCTCAGCGCCTGCTCCTGCGATATTTCAGCCGGTTCAGTGCAAAAACACCGGCCATGGGACCCTCATCATGATACCTGTTCTCCTCCCGCTGATCCTCATGCTGCCGGCTCCGGTCAAGACCCTTGACTGCGGTCACGGTCACCGTTTGCTGGCCAAACAGAACACCATCACCCTCAACCGTGGCAAGGCACCACTTGCGCAGTCCCTGACCATCCTTGCCCAGGATGAACCACTGGCTTGCGCCTGGCTCAAAAAACACAAGCTCCTCACGGTCAGGGGAGCGCGCCGCACGAGCATCATCGCCATCGCCGCAGGGCGCCTCAAGGTGGTCCGCCGCGTCTTCTCCGAGGGGTTTGAGACGTCGGAAAACATCGAATTCTTTGACCCCGTCCT